>NZ_JBPFDQ010000088.1:0-23284 GCF_059415045.1 Ferdinandcohnia sp. SAFN-114
AAATTACAAAAGTTAGGGAACCATTTAGGTATCCCTAATTTTATAATGAATATCAACATTAAAATTTAACACAGCCTTTACCTTAGGAAAAAGGGGGATACACGATGCAGACGAAGGTGGAGAAGAAGGTACTTGTTGCAAGCCTTGTAGGAAGTTCTATAGAATGGTTCGATTACTTTTTATACGGTACTGTTGCAGCACTTGTTTTTAATACAGCATTCTTTCATAGTGACGATCCAACGGTCGGGTTAATGTTAGCATATGCTTCATTTGCTTTATCCTTTTTCATTCGACCACTTGGTGGAGTGATTTTTAGTCATATTGGCGATAAAATTGGGAGAAAAAAAACACTCGTTTTAACTCTATCACTTATGGGTGGAGCGACTGTTCTTATGGGTTTCCTTCCTACTTATGAACAAATCGGGGTAATCGCACCGATTTTACTCATAATCCTGCGACTTGTTCAAGGGATTGGACTAGGTGGTGAGTGGGGTGGAGCACTTTTATTAGCGGTTGAATATGCGCCAAAAGAAAAGCGTGGATTCTTCGGAAGTATCCCACAAATGGGTGTTACGGTAGGGCTCCTACTTGGAACGTTAGCATTATCTCTAATGACATTACTTCCAGAGGCTGCATTCATGTCGTGGGGATGGCGTGTTCCGTTTATTCTAAGTGCATTTTTGGTCATTTTCGGTTTATGGATCCGTAAAGGTATAGAGGAAACGCCTTCTTTCAAAAAGGTACAAGAGAAGGGCGAGGTAGCTAAAATCCCATTTATCGAAACAATGCGTACGCACTGGAAAGAGGTTTTAATCGCAGTTGGTGCAAAGGTTGTTGAAACAGCACCATTCTATATTTTTGGTACATTTATCGTCTCTTATGCAACAACACAGCTTGGTTTCTCGCGAACGGCAACCTTAAATGCGGTTACCATTGCAACAATCGTAACAACTCTTCTTATTCCTATTATGGGGAGTCTTTCTGATAAATTTGGTCGGAAAAAGCTCTATGTCGGTGGAACCATTTTGATGATGATATATGCTTTTCCTTACTTTTGGTTACTACATCAAGGCTCTGTTGCACTATTAATCGTTGCAACTATTTTGGGATTAGGAATTATCTGGGCTCCAATTACAGCTGTGCTTGGAACCATGTTTTCGGAGATATTTAAATCAAATGTTCGCTACACGGGGATTACATTGGGGTATCAAATCGGAGCTGCGGTTGCTGGTGGCACGGCTCCACTTGTTGCAACGGCATTATTAGCAGCCTTTAATGATTCCTATATACCAGTTGCATTATATATCATTCTTACCGCTGCTATATCACTTATTGCAGTTGCCACCGTACGTGATCGTAAGAATGAGGACTTAGATTATGATGAGATCGTGTAAGTGTGAAGGGATCGCAAGTGGCGGTTCCTTTTTCCTTTTAGTGATATGATGTTTATAAGATAAAATAGAAAGAAGGGATACCGTGCTCGTTTTATCAGAATCTCAAATTCGTTCCATATATTCAATGGCAGATGCAATTCAGGACTTAGAAGAGGCACTTATACACAATAATGATGGTAAGGTAAAGAATCCACACCGTACGGTTCTGGACTTCCCAGAAAAAGAAGCATCTGCTTTATACATGCCAAGCTCAATTGAACCGGTTGGAAAATCCGCTGTCAAGGTCGTGACTATTTTTCCGCACAATCCTTCCGTGGGCAAGAAAACGACACAGGGTATTATTTTACTAAGTGATACAGATAATGGAGAACACCTTGCATGTATCAATGCTTCTTATTTAACTCGTTTGCGGACCGGTGCAGTAAGTGGAATTGCAACAAAGCATCTAGCGAAAAAAGAAGCGTCAACTGTTGCTGTAATTGGAACGGGTGCCATGGCAGAGGAGCAGTTACAAGCGGTTCTAGAGGTACGTGAAATAATGGAAATCATGTTATATAATCGTACAAAGGAAAAGGCTTTCCTTTTTGAAAAAAGAATTTTAGAACTCTGCCCGGGATTCAAAGGTTCAATTACAGTCATGGATCATCCAGATGAAGCTGTTTCCAAATCAGATATTGTTATCTGTGCAACACGATCCGTTACACCTGTTTTTTCAGGGAGAGCATTAAAGCAGGGGACACATATCAACGGAGTTGGCTCTTATCTTCCGCATATGCAAGAGGTCGATGCAGAAACGATTCTAAAATGCTCAAAAATCGTTGTGGATACGATTGAAGGGGTAAAAGACGAGGCGGGTGATTTGATTATTCCAGCGAAAAAAGGGCTATGGAGTTTCTCGGATTTACATGGAGAATTAGGAGACCTTGTCTCGGGTGCTGTCTCTGGACGAGAAAATAAGGAAGAGATAACGTTTTTCAAGTCAGTGGGAATTGCTTATTTTGATCTTGCGGTAGCAGCTGCTGTCTATAATAAAGCAATAACAATTGGAGTAGGCACACAGGTAGAGATTTAGATTTTAGGTACCTTCAAGTATTCAAGCATTTATCGTGGTTTTTTTATTACAGTATTCGTGAAAGGGGTTATGAAATTGAACACAAATGATGCACAATTCTACATATCACATCTTGGGCTAGAGCCACATCCAGAGGGAGGGTTTTATAAACAAATCTATGCTTCAGATATGACGATTCATACTGAGCAGGAAAAACAAAGAAAACTATATACAAGTATTTATTTTCTACTGAGGTCTGAAGAAATCTCTCATTTACATAGATTGCAATCAGATGAGCTTTGGTATTACCATGGGGGGAGTTCCTTAACCGTACATATTATTGATGAACAGGGAGAATACAAGGAAGTAAACCTTGGTCTAAAGCTTGACAAGGGAGAGGTTCCACAAGTTCTTGTACCCAAAAACTCGATTTTTGCGTCTTCAGTGAAAGAAGAAAATACATTCTCACTTGTTGGTTGCATGGTTTCTCCGGGATTTGATTTCGAGGATTTTGAATTATTTTCACAAGAGGAATTATTGAGGGAATATCCGCAGCATGAGGTGGTCATCCGCAGACTCGCGCTGGAAAAGAAATAAATTAGAATAATAAAATTATTGTTTCTCGATATATAACAGTCCTTTTTTACATGACAGAATCTCGTGTAAACAAACGTTTGATTGAAATTCAAATACCTTGATC
The DNA here is from genome assembly GCF_059415045.1 of Ferdinandcohnia sp. SAFN-114. Taxonomy (NCBI): domain Bacteria; kingdom Bacillati; phylum Bacillota; class Bacilli; order Caryophanales; family Bacillaceae; genus Ferdinandcohnia; species Ferdinandcohnia sp. SAFN-114. The sequence continues at coordinate 3,146 of NZ_JBPFDQ010000088.1, forward strand.
TGCATAGCTTAGGGTGCTAATCAAACGTTTGTTTGAAATGAGTATTGCAAAATGAAACAGATTGTTTTAAAACCATATTACAATAATAAGGTAAGGCGCCTATCCTCTAACTTGGGAAGGCGTTTTTTTATTGGTTTAAAGCGTTTATCGTGCAATGGGAATTCTTGAGAATGAAGCATAAAATATTCTACATTATAGATAGATTTAACTTTAATCAGTGGGGTCCAAACCCCGACTGATTAAAGTTAAAGCCTCCGGCGGATGCCACGATTTTTCAAAGGAAACTTTTAGAGCAGTAAGATCAAAGACTAAATACGCCACGTCCTGTGGCAACGTCTTTATGACCCACTTCCTGTGGGCCTAAAAATCGGGCGCAAATACGCCAAGGCGCATTTGATCTTTCAAAATAATGGAGGGGTTCAGGTGAAAAGAAGAACGGCAGAACCATATAAAATTAAAGCAATAGAACCATTAGCAATGCTAACCTATGAGGAACGAAATGAGGCGCTTAAAAGGGCGGGTTATAATACGTTTTTGATTGATTCTCAGGATGTCTATATTGACCTTCTAACAGACAGCGGGACAAGTGCAATGAGTGACAGGCAGTGGGGAGCTTTAATGGTTGGTGACGAGGCTTATGCTGGAAGTAAAAGCTGGAAGAAGCTTGAGCAGGCAGTTAGAGAGATTTATGGATATAAGTATGTGTTGCCGACTCACCAGGGACGTGGTGCAGAAAACATTTTATCTCAACTAAAAATAAAACAAGGTGACGTAGTACCCGGGAATATGTATTTTACTACAACACGTGCCCATCAGGAGCTAAATGGGGCAAGATTTGTTGATATCATCATTGATGCAGCACATGATTCAACGACAGAGCATCCTTTTAAAGGGAATGTGGATCTTTCTAAATTAAAGTCGCTCATTCAAGAGGTTGGGGCAAAACGGATTCCTTATGTTTGCGTGGCAGTAACCGTGAATATGGCGGGTGGCCAGCCGGTTAGCATGGAGAATATGAGAGAGGTTTATAACTTGTGTAAAAGTTATGGAATTGATGTGATGTTTGATGCTACACGGTGCGTAGAGAATGCCTATTTTATAAAGGAAAGAGAAGCGGGATATGAAAATCATCGGATTAAGGATATTTTAAAAGAGATGTTTTCGTATTCAGATGGTTGTACGATGAGTGGTAAAAAAGATTGTTTAGTGAATATTGGCGGCTTTTTAGCAATGAATGATGAGGATTTATATGCCAGGTCACGTGAATTGGTGGTGGTTTATGAGGGGATGCCATCTTATGGCGGCATGGCAGGACGTGATATGGAAGCGATGGCACAAGGAATCTATGAATCTGTCGATGATCATTATATCCATCACCGGATTCAACAAGTCCGTTATCTTGGACAGCAGTTAATTGAAGCAGGAATACCTGTTGTTCAACCAATTGGGGGTCATGCTGTTTATTTGGATGCAAGAAAGTTTTTATCTCATTTAAACCAAGAAGAATTTCCTGCACAAGCATTGGCAGCGGCGCTTTATTTAGATTCAGGTGTTAGGGCGATGGAAAGAGGGATAGTCTCAGCTGGTCGAAATAAAGAAACGGGTGAACATAACAAACCGAAGCTAGAACTCGTTCGTTTAACAATACCAAGAAGGGTTTATACGAATAATCATATGGATGTTGTCGCTGATTCTGTGATTGGACTCTTTGAAAAGAGACATCAGATAAGTGGTTTACGAATAGATTATGAACCTCCTACGTTACGATTCTTTAATGCCAGGTTTTCACCACTTTCCAATGACTTAGAATTGATGCCTAAGGAATAAAATGAAAGCCAGCCCTTTATTAGATTTGGGGCTGGCCGTTTTTATTTTCCTTTTACTAGGTAAGGACGGGAATTTTCCCATTTAACCTGAACCGGAAGATTGAAATAGTCTGATAGAATTTCACTAGTAATGATCTGATCTGTTTGCCCTGAGGCAAATACTTCTCCGCTCTTTAAAAGCAAAGTTTTCGTAAACACAGGAAGAATTTCTTCTACATGGTGGGTAACATAAATAATCGTTGGTGCGTCTTCTTTGATGGCAAGTCTTTCAATTGAATCTAATAATTGCTCTCTAGCGATAAAATCTAACCCGTTTGTTGGTTCGTCCAAAATAAGGATTGATGGATTTGCCATTAAAGCACGGGCAATTAATACTCGTTGTTTTTCACCTTGGGACAGGGTCGAATAGTCACGGTTTGCATAGGCAAGACATCCAAGTTCCTCAAGAAGACCCTTTGCCTTTTCTCTCATGTCGTCAGTAGGGGTCTCATACAGGCCAATGGATGCAAAAGCTCCACTTAAAACAACCTCAAACGCGTTGTCTGTGGGGTAGAACTTTTCTTGTAAGGATGCAGACACAAAGCCAATTTTTTTCCGGAGCTCCTCACCTAAGTAAACCTTGCCGAACTTAAACCCAAGTACAGTAGCATTTCCGCTAGTAGGGAAATTATAGGCGTTAATTAAATCCAATAATGCAGTCTTACCAGAACCATTTAATCCATAAAGCACCCAGTGCTCGCCTTGTTTTATCTGCCAATTAATATTTTGTAGGATGAGTGCATCATCACGCCGTAGTGTAACATTCATCAAATCTAAAACCACTTTATACCCCTCCTTGTTTAATAAATTTATAATATCAAATAATTCAGATAAGGGTACACAAAAATTTCCAGAAGGAAAATGATGATAGTTCTTTCAAATAGTGAAAAACGGCCATTACATGAACCCTATACACAATCTATCCGTTAACATTTTAAAAGTCGTCTTCTAGCCACAATTGAGAACTATTTTGTGAATGGAAAACTTTTTGGGGTATACTTTATGATGGAGATAATTGACAGAGGGAGTGAAAATATGGCATATAACAAGGTTCGGTGGGGAATTATTGGTTGTGGGAATGTGACGGAAATAAAGAGTGGTCCAGCATTTCAAAAAATTACGAATTCCGAATTGGTTGCCGTAATGAGAAGAACAGGTGAGTTAGCAAAAGATTATGCAAAAAGGCATAATGTATCGAAATGGTATGATAATGCGGATGAGCTTATCCATGATCCGGAGGTGGATGTAATCTATATTGCAACTCCGCCAGGATCCCATAAAGAGTATACATTGAAAGCAGCTCAGGTTGGAAAGCCAGTATATGTTGAAAAACCAATGGCTCGTACATACACAGAATGCCTAGAAATGATTGAGGCATGTAAAGAAGCAAATGTTCCTTTGTATGTCGCTTATTATCGTAGAGCGCAAGAGCGGTTTTTGAAAATCAAAGATCTACTGAATAACGGTGCAGTGGGGGATATTCGCTTTGTGTCAACAACACAATATCGTAAAGCATCAGAAGATCCGAACAATCTCCCATGGCGAGTTCAACCAGAGTTATCAGGAGGTGGGCTGTTCTTTGATTTGGCAAGCCATACTCTTGATATAATCGATTACTTGGTTGGACCCATTATAGAGGTTCATGGTTTTGCTTCCAATCATGGTGGCCTATATACAGCAGAAGATATTGTAACGGGTACCTATGTTTTTGAATCTGGCATACATGGTGTTGGCAATTGGTGTTTTACGGCATTTCAAAATGAAGACGTGAATGAGATTGTGGGTAGCAAAGGAAAAATTACCTTCTCTACTTTTGGAAATGAGCCTGTTGTGTTAACAACAAACAATGGAACCGAAGAGTGGAGCTTTAAACGTCCCGAGCATGTACACCAACCACTAGTGGAAACCATTGTAGCCGAATTGACCGGAAAGGGCGGTATCTGCCCAAGTACTGGCGAATCAGGAGCTCGAACAAACTGGGTAATGGGAGAAATGGTTAAAGGGTATTATTCCAAGCACTGATAGTCTAGCCCACGGGAAGGTCGTTTTCTTCTTCGGGGGCTAGTTTTTTTGTTGCTAAACCAACATTGATTTTTATCATTTTAGTAATTAACTTTAAATGGAAACAAAAATAAAAAAGATTGCTATACTTTAATACACTTTTTTTAGCAATATTGTGATAAAATAGTTGATATTATTATCAGAATAATATAAGATTTCGATTAATAAAAACTTAAAAGATTTAAATTAAATGAAAGCTGGGATTAACATGACGACAGATTTTACAATTGATATCACCCTTACAACCAAGAAGAAGGAAATTCCTCCATTCGATCAGTTGGTGTTTGGAACTAGCTTCACTGATCATATGTTTATGTGGGATTACACGGAAGGAAAGGGTTGGCATGATCCTCGAATCGTACCTTATCAATCGATTCCTTTAGATCCTGCAGCTACTATTTTTCATTATGGTCAATCGGTATTTGAAGGATTAAAAGCCTATCGTACAAAGGACGAAGAAATTTTATTATTCAGACCGGATCAAAACATGAAAAGATTCAATAAGTCTAACCAGCGTTTAGTCATGCCGCAGTTTGACGAAGAATTTGCCATTCATGCTTTGAAGAAGCTAATAGAAATCGATAGAGACTGGGTGCCAAATCTTCCGGGTACTTCGTTATATATCAGACCGTTCATGATTGCTACGGAAGCACATCTTGGCGTTAATCCGGCTAAAAACTATAAGTTTATGATTATATTATCCCCAGTTGGTTCTTATTATAAAGAAGGTATCAATCCTGTAAAAATTGCTGTAGAAAATAAATATGTTCGTGCAGTTGCAGGTGGAACAGGTGATGCAAAAACAGCAGGGAACTATGCTGCAAGTTTATTAGCATCAGAAATTGCAAGTGAACATGGCTATTCACAAGTATTATGGCTTGATGGCAGAGAGAAACAATATATCGAAGAAGTTGGCAGTATGAACATCTTCTTTAAAATCAATGGAGAAGTTGTCACACCAGCATTAAACGGTAGTATTTTAGATGGAATCACTCGTAAATCTATTATTGAACTCTTAAAATACTGGAATGTTCCTGTAACTGAACGGAAAATTTCTATTCACGAAGTTCAACAAGCTTATAACGATGGCGTGCTTGAAGAAGTATTTGGAACAGGAACAGCAGCAGTTATTTCACCAGTTGGCGAGCTTTTCTATAATAATGAAAAATCTATTATTAACAATGGCGAAACAGGAGAATTATCAAAGAAACTATATGATACTATTACTGGCATCCAAAACGGTACAGTAGAAGATCCGTTTGGCTGGACTGTAAAATTATAAGGAATAAAAAAGTGCTTACCCATGTGGTAGGCACTATTTTTTTGCGATGTGGACAGGTTGGTTTCTTATCCCAGTGAGAGAAAAAGGATAACCCCCTAAGCCAGAGTTATCCATTTTATGTTCCATTATATTTTAAAAGATAATGAGCCAATAAATGTAAGATGCTACTAGCAGGCAGGTGTATGCCCATGATAGCTTGCGTTGCCAAGTAGCTGGTTGAAAAGTGGTAAATAGAAATGTGATAGGTACTAGTGTCCAAGGTAGTAAGAGTAATAGACTTAGGAAAATCAATCCAAGGGACATACCAATAGAGCCGACTCCTATCGAAACTTTGGCTAAGTATGCTGACGCTCCTAATCCAAAAGGAGAGAGTAATAGCAAGAAATAACTTTTAAGTCGGAAGGCTAAGAAAAACGTACTAAGAGATTCTGTTTCGAAAATTCCGAAATTAAAATGTGAGAGTGGTTCACGAATTTTTTCAGGAACTAATTGCATGTTCATCACTCCTAATAGAATGGTATACGAAGTATGTAAAATTCCTATATATATAGTATACGAAATAAACAGTAAAAAGTTTTACAATAATACAATAATATTCCATTTTTCTGAATTTATCGAATGATGTGATCGAATATTCATATTTCCTATATTGAAGGATGGGGTATGAATAATTTTTTAAGTACTTTACGGGAATCTTCTTAGGGGGGGCTGAACGACTAGGTGTGGATCGTACCCTCACAGCGCTCACTTTTAGTAATTGATGGTATGAATAGGTGCTAATCGTACCCTCACAGTGCTCACTTTTAGTGATTGATGGTATGAATAGGTGTTAATCGTACCATCACTGTACTGACCTATGGTGACTGAGGGTACGAATAGGTGTTAATCATACCCTCACAGTGCTCATTTTTAGTGATTGATGGTACGAATAGGTGTTAATCATACCCTTACAGCGCTCACCATTAGTGACATATGGTACGATTACAGGCTTTTGATGCCACCTCTCAACCGTCTTAGAGTAGTCCAAGGCGTGACTCCCCCGACTCCGACCCGTCCCAAACCCAAAGTCGAAAAAATTTGCTTCAGAACCAACAATATTAAATAATAGAAGTAGTTTAGCAATAAGATAAATGAAACAATAATAGGGGGTACAGACATTGGAGATAGGAATTAGTACTTTTGTTGAGACAACACCGGATCCTCGGACAGGTGAGGTCATTAGCCATGCCGAGCGAATTCGTGAAGTGGTTGAGGAAATAGTTCTAGCTGACCAAGTAGGTCTAGATGTATTCGGTGTTGGGGAGCACCACCGTGAGGATTATGCAGCTTCAGCACCAGCTATTATACTAGCAGCGGCTGCATCGCAAACAAAGAAAATTCGTCTTACTAGCGCGGTTACCGTACTTTCTTCAGCCGATCCTGTTCGCGTGTTCCAGGACTTTTCAACCCTTGATGCCATTTCGAATGGTCGGGCTGAAATTATGGCAGGAAGAGGGTCATTTATCGAATCATTCCCCCTATTTGGCTATGATTTAAAGGACTATGATGAGCTTTTTGAAGAAAAGTTAGATCTGCTGCTACATATTCAAAGATCGGAGAAAGTGACCTGGCAAGGAAAGCACCGAGCAGCCATTATCAATAGAGGCATTTACCCAAGACCTGTTCAAGATCCATTACCGATCTGGATTGGAAGTGGAGGAAACCAAGAATCAGTGGTACGTGCGGGTCTATTGGGATTACCACTCGTTCTTGCAATTATTGGAGGAAGGCCCGTTCAATTTGCGCCACTTGCTGAACTATATAAAAGAGCTGTTGCACATGCAGGGCATGATTTTTCAAAATTGGCTATTGCCTCCCATTCGCACGGGTTTGTTGGTGAAAGCAAGGAAGAAGCTGCGGAAAAATTCTTCCCACCAACAGCGCAGTCGATGAGTAAATTAGGAAAAGAGCGTGGCTGGGGACCATACACCCGGGAGACCTTTGAACATGCCCGAAGCTTTGAAGGTGCATTATATGTAGGTGACCCTGAATACGTTGCCAATAAAATCATACATTTACGTAAAAATGTTGGGGTTACTCGTTTTATGCTTCATTGTCCTGTTGGAACAATGCCACATGAGGATGTCATGCGCTCAATTGAACTACTAGGGAAAGAAGTAGCACCCCGTGTAAGGGAAGAAGTAGCGAAATGGGAAGCAGAAAACGAATCCAAATAAGAAAATAGAGGGGAAAGTAATGGGGAATCTATCTCATAAACAGTTAGCAACAGAATGCTTTAACAAAGTGTGGGATCTATTAGAAAATACGAATCGTACGGAATATGAAACAGAGGAAATGATGCATCTTTGTCATACTTCATTTTGGCATTGGACACAGGTAACAGATCACACCGAACAAAATTTATCAATTGGATATTGGCAACTTTCACGCGTTTATGCTGTAGTGGAAAATGGAGTTTTGGCCCTATACTTCGCAAAGCGGTGCGTCGAAATCAGCAAGAAGGCAGAGCTAGCTCCATTTTTTATAGCGTACGCATTTGAAGCGTTGACAAGGTCTTATATCGTCCTAAATGAAATAGGCCAAGCAGAAGAAACCCTTATTCAAGTTAAAAAATATACGGAACTTGTAAAAGATGAAGAAAGTAGGAAGCTCTTATTAGCAGATTTGGCAGACCTTATGAATAAAATATCATGACCCGGATGCATAACTCATGTTAAAAATTGGGATATTACTATTTGAGGTGAATAATTATGAAAAAAATAGTAATATCCCTGCTTTCTCTTGTCATCTTGTTCCCATTCCAAGTCGGTGCACAAGCAAGAGTTGAATGCCCAAGTGTGAGTCTGTTAGAGGATACATCAATAACGAATAAAGATGAACTCATTCAGGCTTTGGAAACAATCATTCCACGTACATTTGGCGAAAGTGATTATGGAAATCATTTTTCAGATTGGGAAGTCGTAACAGCGCAACCTCTAGATGAAAAAGTTGCGAAAGAATACCAAATGTCTACGAAATATTGTGGACAAGAGGTTGCAGACAAATCATGGTTAGTTACATTGCATTTTCCAAGATGGGAAGGAAAAAGTGACATTGCAGCGGATGGCCAAATTTTTGTATCTAAAAGTAAAGATAATGGTTGGTTCGTCTGGTACAGAAATCAATAAAAGAACGCAAACAAAACGCTTGGAAAAAATCCAAGCGTTTCGCATTTTTAATAAGTGGAAAATAGATTAGTGCGAAAAGGTGAATTATTTTTTTGTGAATTTTGCCTCGGCAGTTTGTTTATACAGTTGATGACCGAAAACAGCAACCCCAGCTGCAATTACTCCGTTATATAACGCCTCTGCAGTAAAGCCATAGAAAAATGCGCCTCCTGCTAGAGAAACTCCTAAAAGAATCCATCCAATAGCCCAATCAGGAATAGTTGGCGTTGATTTTAGGAAATACCCGATCACCCACAGTGCAGGGACCAACATATAGTAATTTTCATTTAAAAATTCAAGCAAGTCCATGGTTGTCACCTCCTTTAGTTCATCGTATGAAAGGTAGAAAGATGTGCTTGTTCGGATATCCCGATTTCAAAAAAATGGTGAGTAAACACTCATTTTTTTATTGACTAGGTTTTGAAAATGGAGCATAATGTGAGTAATCACTCACTTTTTTGTGAAAAGGGGGACCTATCATGAGTCATACTGTAGAAATCAATAAGATGAGTAAAAGCTTTGGGAAAAAGGTGGTACTAAATGAAATTGACCTATCTATTGAGGAAGGTACGATTTACGGTTTTATTGGGCCATCAGGTGCAGGTAAAACGACATTAGTTAAAATGATTGTGGGAATGGATTCACCAGATCATGGCTCCATTCAGGTGATAGGAAAGAAAATGCCCAATTTGGAATTGTTGCAGGACATCGGGTATATGGCTCAATCCGATGCTTTGTACACAGAACTAACAGGTAGAGAAAACCTGGCATTTTTTGCTTCACTTTATAAATTAAATCGTGCCCAAACGAAAGAACGAATTGAATATACAGCAAACCTAGTCAATCTGACAGACGACTTAAATAAAAAGGTATCCACTTATTCGGGTGGGATGAAAAGACGTTTGTCTCTCGCAATCGCATTGATTCAAAATCCCAAAATGCTCATTTTAGATGAGCCAACTGTTGGCATAGATCCGGAGCTAAGACTTGCCATTTGGAATGAACTCATCCGTTTAAAAAAAGAAGAAGGAAAAACAATTATCGTGACAACCCATGTCATGGAAGAGGCTGAGCGTTGCGATTACATTGCAATGGTACGGGACGGTAGGATTTTAACAAGAGGTACACCAAACGAATTGAAAAAAGCATACAATGCCAGCAATTTTGATGAAGTATTTTTACACGCTGGGAGGGCGAGACAATGAGAATCGTAGCACTCATAAAAAGAATTTTTCAGCAGTTGCTTCGTGATAAGCGGACATTGGCTTTGCTATTTGTGGCTCCACTATTAATCCTATCTCTAATGTACGTAATGTTTAACGGAGATTCAGCAGAACCTACAGTGGGTGTTGTAGGTGTTGATGAAAAGTTAGTCATTGCATTAAAAAAGCTAGATATTCAAATTGAAGAGTTTGAACAGGCACCAAATCCTAATCAGACAATACTTAATCACGAACTTGATGGGTTACTTGTAATGGAAAATAATCATGTCATTCTTACGTTAACAAACAGTGACCCATCATCTGCAAAAGCCTTGCAAATGAAAGTGAACCAGATTTTTGCTGCGCAAGCACAGGAAAATCTAGTAAGTCAACTACCAAACCCTAGTGTAATGCCAAAAGTCGAACTCGAAACAAACTATGTGTACGGTAGTGATGACACCGCCTTTTTCGATGTGCTAAGCCCTATTTTAATCGGCTTTTTTGTTTTCTTTTTCGTATTTTTAATTTCTGGTATAGGATTACTAAAGGAAAGAACTACCGGTACTTTGGAGCGCCTTTTATCCACACCGATTCGAAGAGGTGAGATTGTAACAGCCTACCTTGTTGGATTTGGCATTTTTGCAATTATCCAGACAATAATTGTTGTCTTTTTTGCCATCACTGTTTTAGACGTCATATTAGTTGGTTCGCTATGGAATGTGCTCGTCATCAATTTATTATTAGCATTGGTAGCTCTTTCCTTGGGGATATTATTATCTGCTTTTGCAGCTTCGGAATTTCAAATGGTACAATTTATTCCGATAGCGGTTATTCCTCAAATTTTTTTCTCAGGGATTATACCGCTTGAAGGAATGGCCAACTGGCTTCAAGTTATAGCGAAATTCATGCCTTTATACTATGCCGCCGATGCATTGAAGGGTGTCATGTATAAAGGCTTGGGAATTACTGATATAAGTTTAAACCTTTTGATGTTAGTCATATTCGCGGCTGTGTTTATCATACTGAATGTATTCGCATTGAAAAAGTACCGTGCATTGTAGCTAAGGAAGTGAAGAATTTTGTCAAAAGATAATTTACTAGACGCTCTAATTGAACAAACTAAATTAACGAAAAAACAAACCGATAAACAACAGAAAATCATAGAAACTGCGATTAGTTTGTTTGCGGAAAAAGGGTATGCTAACACATCAACAAATGAAATTGCAAAAGCAGCAGGGGTTGCTGAGGGAACTATTTTTCGGCATTACGGTACAAAGGATAATTTATTGCTCTCCGTTATTTTGCCTTTTCTAAAAGAAGCATTACCTGGAATGGCCGAAAATGTGTTTAAAGAAGTATTAAAAGAGGAGACGCTCCACTTTGAGGATTTTTTAAAAGGACTTTTCAAAAATAGAATAAAATTCGTGATTGAAAATAGAGAAATCTTTCAAATCATCGTTAAGGAAATCTTATATAGTGACTCACTACGACAGGAAATTGCACCATTTTTTATGGACAGTGTTATCAAACGGGTTAATCAAGCAATTGAGAAGTTTAAAGAACGCGGAGACATAAAGGACATACCGACACACAAACTATTAAAATTGCTAATGACAACCTTCGGTGGTTTCCTTGTCACTAATTTTGTACTTATCCCATCCCAAGAAAAAATGGATATCGACCAAGAAACGGAAAACTTAGTCCGTTTTGTAATGGATGGTATCAGAAAATAAACTGAGCCTTGCCCGACAAAACATGCCGAGCAAGGCTTTATTATTACATGGATAATGGTAATGTTTGATTTTTTCGACCTGTAGATTCTTTCTTTCCATGCACAAAGAAGTAAAGAATAATACTCGCTAAAGCAAAAATTCCTAGTATAGAATATAGCTTGCTGTATCCTGTAATTGGAACAAGATATCCTAATAGATAAGGACCAAACCCAAGCCCTGCGTCCAGGAAGATATAGAAAGTTGAGGTCGCAAGCCCCATGCGATGTGCTGGTGTTAACTTGATCGCAACAGCTTGAGTACATGACTGCATATTCCCGAATCCTAGCCCGATAAGCGCACCAGAAAGTAGGAGAGTTATGCTGTTATGCGCAATACTTAATAGAAACATTCCAATTCCTAATAGGATAAAGGCAGGATACATGACATAATTGGCACCTTTTATATCCATTAACCGTCCAGTGAAAGGACGGGAAAGAAGTATCGCGATAGAATACACAAGGAAGAAGAAGCTTGCTGCAGTTACTAATTCAATTTCAATTGCATAAAAATTGATAAACGAAAGAACACTCGCGTAACAAAGCGAAATTGCAAAAGTAACAATAGCAATCGGAAGTGCCTTTGGTTCCACATAATTTGCAATTGAAAAGCCTTTTTTCTCTTGAGTTTGATTTGATTGTACTTCAATTGGTGGCACATAAAGAATGAACGAAGTGAGAAGAGTGATAACTCCAATCACAAGACATAGACCGAAGATAACCTGGTAGCTCGTATGTTGAGACATAAATAATCCGATGAATGGTCCGATTGCCGTCGCTAATGTCGCACTCATACTAAAATAACCAATTCCTTCACCCCTGCGTTTGGGTGGGATAATTTGAGCAACAATGGTACCAGTCGCAGTGCTAGCGATGCCAAGCGTAACGCCGTGTATGAAACGATTGATAAGGAGAAACGTGATTCCGGCATGTACGAAGTATAAGAAGGTCGTGAGTGTAAAAAGAGTCAACCCAATAAATAATGTCTTTTTACGTCCAATCAGATCGATATAACGACCAATAAAAAGTCGGCCAATTAATGTTCCGACAATAAAGATGCCTGTGACAAGCCCTGCTTGGCTAGTGGAAGCACCATATTCATCAACCGCATAGACGGCGATAATTACAACCAATAGATAAAAGATAAAGGTTAAGAAAAAGTTGATGGAAGACACGATGATAAAATCTTTCGTCCATAGTTTTTGATTATCCAAGTTGAAAATCCCCTCACTTAATTAAATTGTTTCGTATTGTTTTCATAATCTGAATGGCTTGGAGTAGTTCCTTTTCAGATACCCCCTCGATTAATTCCTTTTCAAATTCATCAACTGTTTCTCTGACTTCTAGGTACACTTTTTTACCAAGGTCAGTCAGCTGCATTCTTTTTTCTCGCTTGTCTTTCCCAGGAATGTTTTCTACATAGCCAAGTTCTTCTAAACGATTTATGGTTCTTGTAACAGTTGGCTTTTCGACACCTAGGTAGTTAGAAATTTCCACGAGTGTTGGTGAACCAAAGTTTACAATGTAGTACAGAATGGACCATTGTGCTCTATAAAGCTGGTGTTTTCCCAGTTCAACATTCAGCTTACTCTCAAATGGTCGATATAATTGGGTTAGTTGTTGAAAAAACAATTGAAAATTTTCGATTGGAATTCACCTCTTTTGAAAATAGTTACCCAAGGTAATAGTTAACAAGGGTAACCATTTGAATATAATATCAGACATCATTGTAATAGTCTATGAAATAAGCAAATAAAAATGAAAAAAGCGTGAGAAAACTGTTTCCAGTTTACACGCCTTTTATGGTTATTTGCTCGGAAAACCGCTATGAACCAAGCCCTGCGCTTTCCTCTTCTTTTACCCTGGTAATAAAAAACAATGCAAGAACCAGACTCCCTGCTGCAGCAATAAATAACACACTGAATCCAAACAGATCAATTAAGTATCCAAGTGCTGGAGGTGACGTGATTGCAGCCAATGAGGAAACTAAATAATAAAGCCCTGTTCTCGTTCCGAAACTTTTTTCACTTCCTGTCGAGACAATATAAGGGTATGCGTTAATGTTAACAAATGCCCAAAAAATGCCTCCCAAAAATAAAATGGCCCTCAAGAGAATAACGGAATCAACCCAGTTTAATAGTAAAAAAGAAACAATTAGCCCAATGACACCTATGACAATTACTTTTTTCTTGCCAATCTTTGCACCTAGTAGTCCACTTGGAATGGCTGAAATCACAAAGCTTAGTGAAAAAAATGTAAGTGAAAAAGCAGAAGCGCTTCTGGAAAGACCTAACTCATTTACACCATATAAGGTAAACAAAGCCTCCATTCCTTGAATGGCAATAAACCAAAAAAAGATAGCTGCTAAAAGGTATATCGTAGAGGCATTCAATTCCTCCTTATAATTAATCTTTGGTATGACTGTTTCTGCATAGGAAAGGGCATCACGTTGTTCTTTTATATGTTTAAATACAATCCAAAGGGTGATCAGGAAAACAACGGAAACAGCAAGAAAAGGGAGGGTCTCGTCGATGCTAAATAAGAATGAGCCGATACTAAATGCTAAGATAGCACCGCAGCCCCCCATAAAGTTGATGATTCCGTTTGCTTTTGTACGTTCTTGTTCAGGGGTGATGTCGGGCATCAATGCAATCGTAGGAGAACGGAAAATCGCCATCGATAAGTTCATGCATAGCATAAAAATGAGTAAGGATATTAGCCCAGTGTGGAAGGGAATGAGGGTATAGAAAAGGGCTGCAAGTGGCACACCAACAAGTAAATAGGGCATCCTGCGTCCGAAGCGAGTTCGAGTTCGGTCACTTAATTGTCCAATATACGGCTGTAAAAAGAGAGCAATATAATTATCGATTGTCATAAGAAAACCAATTAAAGCCGTACTAGTAATGAAATTATCCAGAAAAAAAGGAACAAATCCGTTATACAAAGACCAACCTAGACTAATGCTAAAAAAGCCAAACCCTAATAACCAAGTTTTTTTCATTCTCGCTCTCCTTGATGTAGATCAAATGCGCATTGGCGTATTTGTGCCCATTTGGACTTCTACTGAATATGTCAAACATACTTCTAATTTATGCTCAAGAATAGTACTTTTTGCCTGTTTTTGTGCCTATTATTCTTGATTTGTTTCATTTGTTTAAAGCGCGAAAATAATGTATCGTAGACATTATGTGATTGAGCAAAAGTGAGATAGAAAGTGGGAAGATGAAATGAAAGAACGTAGCCTAATTTTTTTTGACATAGATGGGACACTCTTGAACCATAATAAACAACTTCCGCCTTCCACAAAGGAAGCCATCTTTAAACTAAAGGAAATTGGACATGAAGTTGCGATTGCTACTGGTCGTGCTCCTTTTATGTTTGAAGACCTTCGCGAAGAGCTTGGGATCGGTACATATGTTAGCTACAATGGGCAGTACGTCGTGTTAAATGGAGAAGAGATTTATACGAACCCATTAAATGAAGAAGCCCTTATTCAATTAACTGAAAAGGCACTTGCCAACAATCATCCTATCGTTTACATGGACCACGAAGACATGAAAGCAAATGTGCCCGAACATGAATTTATTACGGAAAGCATTGCAACATTAAAAATCAAAAGTTTTCCAGCCTATGATCCAACGTATTATGAAGGACGGAAATTGTTCCAATCGCTTTTATTTGTCCAAGAAGGCGAAGAAGGTCAGTACGAAAAAGAATATAAGGACTTTGATTTTGTGCGCTGGCATCCGGTTTCCGTAGACGTAATCCCTAGAGGGGGTTCAAAAGCTAACGGAATAGAGAAGCTTGTTGAAAAAATAGGTATTCCTTCAGAACGCATTTATGCTTTTGGTGATGGGTTGAATGATATGGAAATGCTCACCACTGTTCAAAATAGTGTAGCCATGGGGAATGGACTTGACGAAGTAAAAGAAGTAGCGAAGTACGTTACCAAATCAGTTGAGGAAGATGGAATCCTACACGGACTAAAAATGGTGGGGTTGTTATAGAAATAGTTGCAAACCAAAAAAAAAGAGCAAAAGCACGAAAAATCTTGCTTTTGCTCTTTTTATGTTTCAAAACTCATGATTTAAAGATATTATCTATATCCTGGATTTCTTTTGGCGTTAATGTAATTTCTAACGCTTTAAGGTTACTAACAATTTGCTCTGGTCTTTTTGCCCCAGGGATAACAGAATCAATTCCATCACGTGTTAAGTACCAGGCAAGGACAAGATGTGCCATTTCAACATTTTTTGATTCGGATATGGTTCGTAATTTTTCTACCTTTTCAAGATTTTGCAGGTATGATTCCTCTTTAAAATAAGGTAATCTTGCTCGAAGGTCAGTGAATGTGGAGTCCTTTGAAAACTTACCGGTTAGTAAACCGGCTGCTAAAGGGTAAAATTGTATAAACGAAATATTTTTTTCAATCGTGTAAGGTATTATGTCATTTTCTAGTCCTCTGTCTAACAAGTGATAACCACCCTGGTATACATCTACGTAACCGTCCTGGTTCGCTTCTCTTAGCTGATCTATTGAAAAGTTTGACACCCCAATTACTCGTAGTTTCCCTTCATCTTTAAGCTCTTTTAAAGCACCGATAGCCTCAGCTTTTGGCGTTGTTTTATCGGGTTTGTGGATATAATAGATATCAATATAATCTGTTTTTAAACGCTTTAGGCTTTCTTCTACCTCTTGCTTTAGGAAGGAAGGGGAGTTATCAAATTGTATTTTTTGATTAATAAGTTTGGGGCCACCCTTTGTTGCAATAATGACATCAGATCGATTTCTCATCTCACTTACAACTTCACCAATCAATTCCTCTGACCTTCCAAACCCATAGCTATATGCCGTATCAATAAAATTTATATCATGATGAAATGCTGTTCTTACTAAATCTTTCCCAACCTCATCATCAAGGTTTGAATAGATATTATGACCACCAATCGCATTTGCTCCCAACCCGATTGGATTAATATATATTTCGGTTTTACCTAAACGAACTTGTATTGTCATTTTAAGCATCTCCTCTAAGCAAAAACATTTTATTTCAAGGGCTTATAATCAACATCAACTTTATCCTTTTCCTGATAAGGGGAGAGCATGAAAGCAGCTTTAAAAATTGTTTCCCCTGTATTTACAAGATAATGAACTTTTTTTGGCTCGACATGGATAAAGTCGCCTTTACTGCAATTGAAAACTTCTCCATCGATGTGGATTTCCAATTCGCCTTCAAGAATAAAGAAATTTTCCTCCATTACATTATGGTAATGGGCAGGGAAGTCTTGACCAGGTTTTAAAACCACTACACCAAAGTTCATTCTTGGACCTCTTTGAAGATACTTCGGACCACTATCACCAAATCTGTATTCCTTTTCGTTCTCATTAATAACCGTCATTGTTATCACTCCAAGTCGCTTATTTTAAGACTAAGAATCGGGCGCAAATTCGCAAAGGCTCATTTGATTCCGGGTGCTATCCACATATGCTCAGTTAAACCACTATCTGCTAATTCAAGTTGATGTTTGTATATGCCCTTCCACTTACTGTATAACTCATCATAAACTTCCCGATTTTCTTGATTTGGTAAATAGGTTCTTTCGAAATGAATGACTTTTGCTATAGCATCGTTAAAATCCTCATAAATCTTTGCGCCAACACCTGCACAAATTGCGGCACCTAGGGCTGTCGATTCTTTTACAACTGGAACTTTTATAGGCGTATTAAGGACATCGGAAACGATCTGACACCACAACTCACTTTTCGAAGCTCCACCCGCAAAAATAATCAGTTCAGGAGAAGTATTTGTTATAGCATTAACCAATTCGATATTCCCCTTCGTTACAAAAGCTGCATTTTCCATAATAGATCTATAAAAGCTTGCTTTGTTATACTTGTGGGAATCAAGTTTAAAGTTAATAAAACCAGGTGCGGCATGCTTCCAAGTTTTATAGTTCATTTGATCTGAAAAAGTGCATAGCAACCCAAAGCTTCCGGCAGGAACGTTTTGTGCTCGTTTTTCCATCTGAATATAAATACTTTCTCCGGTTTTATCTTGAATGTCCTTTTCAAGCTCACAAAAACTATCTCTAAACCATCTCATCACTAAGCCTGGAAAAAAGGCAATTGCTTCGTATTGCCAAGTATTAGGTGCAGCATGGCAATTAATTCGTACTCTGCATTCATCGTCGATTTCAACATGATTTGTAGTATATTCGTATTGCCAGAAGCTTCCTCCAAAGATAGCAGCATCGCCTTCTTTAATAACCCCTACGCCAATACAACCAAGCTGCGCATCTCCACCTCCAGCAACAACAATTGTTTGAGGGTTTAATCCTGTAAGCGTTGCCATTTCGTTCGTTACGTTTCCAATTACCGTACCACTTTCGTATACGATTGGAAAAATATCATTTCTCAGGTTTACTTTTTGGGCGATACTTGGATCCCATAACCTGCTTTTTAAATCAAAGAGCCCAGTAGTACAACCGTTTGAAGGCTCGACTGAGATAATATCTGTGAGACGATAGGTTATCCAGTCATTAAGCATCGTTACATATTTTATCTTTTCGTATGTGTCAGGGAGATTATTTTTAACCCAAAGTATTCGAGGGATGGCACCTAAGGAAAACGTCTGACCAGAGAGTTTATAAATCTCAGATTCTAGTGAATCGCTCTGGCTATATAGATTTGCAACTTCATCGTTAGAACGTGAATCAACATTCGCACATGCCCATATTTCCTTGCCCTTGTCATCATATAAAACGATGGCTTCTCTCATACTAGTCGTAGAAATGGCAAGTATATCACGTGGGTCTATTTTGCTTTTGTCGATCGTTTCTTTGATGAGGTCAGTAATGATACTGATATTTCTATTGATATCAAAATCCATAGAGCCTGGATATCTTTTATCTTCATGGTGTGTCCATTCAGCCTGTGAAACGCATACCTCTTGGCCAGTTGTGTCAAATATGATTACTCTCACACTGCCAGTTCCAGCATCGATAGCCATTAGGAATTTCCCCTTCATTCCTATTTCCCCCTTATCAAAAAAAGATAGTGTTCACTCTTTATATCAATCCTTGGGCAACTGATTCATCAGTAATTAGAACATCAATATATCCCCCCTTAAGTGCACCAATTATTGCATCCTTTTTTTCAAGGCCGCCAGCAACAGCTACTACATGATTAAGGGATTTTAGTACGTCAATTTCAGTACTAATAAGTTGTTTATGAAAATCTAAATCTAAAACATTACCATTGATATCGTAAAACTGGCATAATAAATCGCCAACTGCCCCCTTTGACTTTAATATTTCAAAGTCATTTGTATTGAAATAGCTTTCTTTAATTAAGGTGGCTCGATCATTCAGAGCGCCTATTCCGATTACTGTTAAATTCGTATATGGTATCATATCTAATATTTTGCTTACTGATTGTTCCTTTCGTAAATGCTCTGCAATATTTTTAGAGGAAATGATTAAGGGGGAAGGAACAATGTAATGATTGTAGTTAGGGTTCGTATAATAGTCTGATCTCGTATCGATAGCGGTAGGCATGTAGAACTTTACACCGCCAGAAAGTGAAACAAATGTCACTTTGTATTTTGTTGAGATACGCAAATGTCCTAAAGTTCTAGATACAGCTTCTCCGTAACCAATGCTTAACATCGTATCACTTGTAATTCGATCTTCAATATACTGGGCAGCAGCAATCGTTAAACTTTCAACATTCTTTTGATTTGAAGTAGGTACAATGATGATATCCTTTAGATTATATTTTTTCTTAATCTTATTTTGGAGACTAAGATTCTCAATTTCTTCCAGGTTGATTTTAAATTGGATCACATTGTTTGTTTTTGCTTTTTCAAGGTATTTAATAACCTTCATTCTTGATAAATTAAGAGATTCTGATATCTCATTCTGCGTTAGACCTTCAATATAATATTGCCACGCAATTTTTACGATTAAGTCATTTTCATAGTTCATCATAATCACTCTTCTTAGCTATATTTTTGGTTAATACAATTTATTCATATGCCAACAAATGTTCAAAAATGATACAAACATAACATCCTATTTCCAAAATTCATGAAAAACCATTTACAGAAAAATCCTTTTATTATTATGCGAATAATCTCGGGCCTGGGAATATATATGTAATATAAAAGTTCTATGGTCTATAAAATTTTAATAATTATGAAAATGAATAATTTTATCCTGCCTTAATAAAATGTTTTAACTTTATTCAGCAGAAGTCCCTACTTCTATAAGTGGGGGATGAATGAAATTTTGAGTATTCAATCAGTGGTGGGTTTAAACCCCGACTGAATAAAGTGAAAGCCTCCGGCGGATGCCACGATTTTTCAGGGGTAGTTTTTCGAGCGAGCTCGAAAAAAACCGGGCGCAAATACGCCAAGGCGCATTTGATAATCAATCTAAAACCGTTAAAAGAAAGCGATTACAAAAATAGAGAGATTTGTAGGCATGGGGGGGTTTTTATGGAAGTGAAAAAAAGGCTTGTTAGGCTAGACAATATCTATAAGACTTTTAACCAAAATGAAGTCCTTAAGGGTGTCTCTCTAGAAATTTATGAATCTGAAGTAATCTCGATTATCGGTGGAAATGGTGCTGGAAAGAGTACATTGATGAAGATACTTACAGGAGTCTATAAAGCGGATATGGTATGTCAACACTAAACTAGACACTTTTTTTAGGGTGTATCTTTTTAAATTCAATGGGACTTAGATAGTCAAGGG
>NZ_JBPFDQ010000089.1:0-22592 GCF_059415045.1 Ferdinandcohnia sp. SAFN-114
TTACAAAAAGCATTAAATGCACAGCGAACTTGCCACTCGGTACGATCTGGTTCTATCATGCATTTCCTCTCCCTTCGTAACTGCAAAGGTGGGTGATGATTTCCCCTTTCATAACCTTCAACAAGATTTTTTATGAAATGCCAAAAATAAGAGTAATATTTTAAAAAATATTCATTAAATACAAAAAAGCCCAACTGAACATAAGCCAGGTGGGAGTAAAAATTTATACATATTATTAAATGGAAAATTCTATTTCAAAAAGTTGAAAGCCTTAGTTCAAGAAGAAAACAAATTACGACAAAACAAAAAAGTAAAAGTAGTATATGAGCTAAGGCACGATTATCCTGTGAAGACATTACTCAAAATTTCCGGTATTCCACGTAACACTTATTATTATAAAATTAATACTTTTGAGCACTCAGATAAAAATTCAAAGTGGAAAAGGCTCATTAGTTCTATTTTTGAGAAGCATAAGGGCAGATATGGTTATCGTCGTATCCTCTTTTCTTCTTTAATATTCACCATCCTAAAGAATCTTTGACACAAAGGGAATCTGCTTAATTATATAACTTAACAAGAAGCAAAGTGGTATCGTGATCAGAATCATAGCTAGAAACATGAAGGATGGTGGAAAGTGGATGACCTTCAATCCAGCAATAACAATAGCGATAATCGGTATATGAATGATGTAAATCACGAAAGAATGGGCTGACAAGAAGCTCCAACCTTTTCCTTGATGAAAAACTCTTTTGCGAAAGAATATGATTAATCCGAGAATGACGCCAACACAAAATAGAGCTTCCCACAGAGAATAAACCAAAGATGTCCAGTTCCAGCCACCAGAAAACTGTAATCCGTCTACCCCAAATAACAAGACTAAGGGAAGAAGAAGAATCGATGCTCCAATTGCAATTCCAAAACCCGCCCTACCCATAGAATCAGGAATATTTCGAAACCAATTGCGTTGGTAAGCGATGATGCCCAAAATGAATAGCCCGACATATTGTGGGAGATCATACCCGCTTGCTGTAAAAAGTCCAACGAATGATTGAACCTCGGGAGATCCACCGGGTAAATCAAGAGCAGGGACCCACAGTCTTATGATGAAGTATCCTACCGCTAATATCATGACAAAGACTGTAAACATTCTGTAGGTGGGTGGCGTACTCTGCCGAACTATTGATAGCTTATTTTTACTCATAAACTTCGCCCAGACTGCGTATAAACAAACGAATACGAAAAGTAGCTCGACGTACCACATCGGGCCATAGGTTAAATTTGAAAAATAGGTTTGCCATGTAAATGGCTCCTGGTTAAGCATATAGACTTCAATTGATTGAACTTGGCTAAGAATGAGAACGTAGAAGATAAACGGGACTAGGAACCGGATGAATCTATCTTTGATAAATCGGGTCGCTCCATTACGTTCAAAAGATGAAGGAACAAAATATCCGGAAATAAGAAAAAACGTCCCCATGAAAAAAGTCTGATTAAAAGCAAGGAATAGAAGGCCCATAACAACCCCAATAGACCCTTGTGATAATACTTCGTTATAGATGGAAAAATACACTAAATGATGTAGCACTACTAACATTGTAAGAGCTGCCCTTAGGTTATCAATAAAGTATAACCGACCTTCCTTTTGGAGAGACGAGCTCCCTATATGTCTTGAATTCATAATAATTCTTATGTTCCCCCTATTAATATTTAAAAATATATCTCAACGGAGCATCCGCCAAGCTGGACGGCTATGTATAATCCGTCCTATTTGCTCTATATTTTAATTTTCACTTTTAGTTGATCCGCCTATTTTCCAAGAGGCTAAACTTATGATCCCGCCAACTACAATAAATATAATGTCCATAACAATTTCAAATCCCTGAAACGCATCAATATAATTTACCAAAAACCAACTTTTTCCACCATTAGTCAAATGATTGATTAATCCGCCTACTCCCTGTATAACGAAAAGTAGACCAAGTCCACTGATAATTTCTTTCATGATGAACACCTCATTAATAATTTTTTAATTTAATATGCCTCTAAGACCGATGTTGAAAAAAACCGCACCTACTACTCCTATCGCTACCAAGAGTGAGGAAATCGGAGCTTCATTTAATTTTGATCTAATTTTATTTAGAAATTGTTGCAGTCTCTCTTTAAACATAATATTAACCCCTAACAAAAGAAGAGAAGGAAGCACCATTACAAGATTGTAGCCAATTATAATAAAGATAGAAGAGGAAGGCTCAATTGTTAGGTGATTCATTAACAAAATTGAATAAAAGTAAGGCAAAGCAGTTACAAATTCAATTAGAAAAACAATGATACCTAACATGATCATCCCTTTCATCGTTGTTTTTTGGGGTATAAATGAAATTAAACGTTTTTTTGTATTATCATTTGGTTTACAGAAGCTAATTAGAGCCATAACTGCTCCAAAAAGGAGATAAAACCAATTGATAAAGTCAAATTCAGATAATTTTCCGATTCCTTTCAATAGTGAATCTCCACCAAAGTATAGGAATAAGCCCACTACGAAGTAGCCAAACTGCGTAATAAACAAAAAAACAAGCAAGCGAGAAGATAATTGATTAGGCTGTGTCAATAATAAATAAGCTGTTACAGCAAGTACACCAGGACTTAATATATCAATTAATGCGCAAATAGAAATAATTAGCAAAGCTATCGATGTGTCTATTGATGAAGAAGGCATCAATGCTTCAATACTTTCGATCAAATATAGAGTCCCTCCTTTTTATATGTTATAATTTAAATAACACAGTGTGTTAAAGCTATAATAACACACTGTGTTAAGAAAGGGAAGTGATTTTTTATGCCAAGGATTGTTAATCATGAAAAAAAGAGGAAGTCAATTGCTGAGGCCGCTTGGAGTATTATTAAGAAAGAGGGAATCGAAAAAGCATCTATAAGAAGAGTTGCTATTGAAGCAGGCATGTCTGCTGGAGCGTTAAGACATTATTTTTCAACTAAGGATGAAATGTTATTATTTATCATGGATTATTATCTGGAAGAAGGGAAAAAACGTTCTCAAAGTAAAAGTTGGTCAGACAATCCATTGCAGGCGGTTGCGGAAGTTTTATTAGAGCTCATACCAATTGATGAAGAAAAGAAAATCGAAACGAGTGTTTGGTGGATCCTTGCACTTCAGTCACTTACAAGTGATACTTTAAAAGAAAAAAAAGATGAAATGACTAACGGTATGTATGAATTAGCAAGTTCAATGATCGAGATATTAGTTCTACAAGGGATTTTATCTGATTCAACTAATGTAAAATTAGAAAAGAGTAGGCTAGCGGTATTAATTGATGGATTGTCCATTCATGCTCTGTTAAGACCTGATGTCTACTCTCCAGATAAGGTGAAGGAAGTAATCCGTTATCATTTAGAAACACTCTGCAATGAAAGTCAATTGAGTTAGTTGATCATGTATCAATTTTATTCAACGGGTTAGTAGATTTAGTTTTTAGAAGTTTTTCACTTAAAAAGTGCTTAATAATATTTTATATTGTTTAAGCAATTTTATAGGTTTGAAATAAGAGTATTCTTTACCGTTTGGAGACAAGTAAACATCTATACAAAATGTAATTAAAAGGCGATTAACTATTTGGGTCAATCGCCTTTGTGAATATTTCTTTATAATTTTAAAATCATATTAAATTATAAAGTCTTGTTCTCTACTTTACTTCAAGCTCCTAACCAGTGCATCCATACTACCCCAAGTTAGCGTAATGCCTTTCAGCAATCCCATGTCCAAAAAGCTTGAAGAGAATCTGCTGAAACAAATACAGAATGACTGCCCAAACCAATGAATGCCATCGGGTAGTATTCTCGCTTTTAGATGATAAGTAGTCCCTAAAGACTTCTGACGGTATTCTTATCAAAACCACATTCAGGACAACGTTATGGTTGGTTGATTGCTTCCACTTACGATTTTCCCTAACTGGAACAGATCCCTTATCTGTGTTTTCGCGATATTACCATTCTAGTAAGCTCAAAAAATGACTGATGTGGTCGGAAACCTCCTTAGGATGGGTCAAAGTGATGATGTGATTAGCACCAGGTATACGCACAAAGTTAATATTGGGAATTTCCTTATATAATTGTGCGATTTTAAAGAGATCTTCTGAGTCCTTCTCTCCTATGATAAAAAGTGTCTTTGTTTTAATTTCTCCCAATCTTTCCATCGCTGAATTGGAGGAAGCAGTTTTGAATGTTTTCCAATCAAAAGTCTTTTGAATATTATGTATCATCATTTCACGTAATAAATCGTATACTTTTCCGAAAGAAACGCTCCAGGAAGGCTCGTTTAATGTTATATTAATCATTTTCTCGACATCTGGTGCAGCTTTAGAAACTCGGCTCTCTAATTCCGCATGCTCGGAAGAAAATTTAAACCCCGACAGTCCTGGAGCGACCAATACCAGTTGAGACACTCTTTTTGGATAGGTCAGAGTAAAATCAGTTGCAATTTGTCCCCCCAGGGAATGTCCAACGAGGGCACCTTTCTTAATTTTAAGATGATCCAAGAGTTTTCTAAGATCCTCAACATAATCAATGGGTTCATTAGGAACGGGTGACTTCCCTGCACCCCGGACATCAAGAGTGATTACTTTGAACGACTTTGAAAGATGTGGGGTGATGAATTCCCAGTCACGTGAATCCATAGCTCCACTATGAAGTAGTATAACCGGCTTTCCACTTCCTTTAATTTCGTAATGAAGATCCATCTATTTCAATCTCCTTTCCATGAAAAAAGTAGGCACTGCCCATGACTATCTTCGTTTCATTCTATGATTCCTTCCCTTATCCCCCAAACTGTTAATAAACCATTTATTAAACTTATTCGATTATAAAAAAAGTTTAATGTACCTTACAAATGATTTAATTTCTCAAAAAGGTCCTATTTCACCACTTTGATAATGTCCATCCGCTTTAATGTTCCTATAAGTGATTTCAAGAACCTAAACATCCCCCCTTATTTATTTCACACACTGCGATAAAATTATAATAGCACAGTGTATTAAATAAAAGCAAGAGTGATTTGAGTGCAGAAAATAGTTGATCATGATCACAAAAGAAAAATGATCGTTGAAACAGCTTGGAAAATTATTGAAACGGAAGGTATTGAAAAAGCATCTATCCGAAGAATTGCATCTGAAGTCGGAATGTCTACCAGAGCACTTAGGCATTATTTCTCAAACAAGATGAATTACTATTATTTATTATGGAATATTTTCTTGCTCATGAGAAAGAACGGTCGGAGAATACTGCACGGCGATATCTTCCGTGCTATTTTTGTTAAAGAACAAAATTAAAATCAAGAAAATAATTTATTGAAAGGGGGAATGATAGCTCTTTTTCTACTCAAATCTTAAAAGTCAAAATAGACTGTGAGAGTCCACATATTAGCTGAAAAACTGGAAGTCTCAAGAACCTACCTTTCAAAAATGTTGACCAAATTAGTAAAGGCTGGTTTAATCCATTCTATATCAGGCGCTAGCGGTGGATACATGCTGAAACGCAACCAGAATGAAATATCCTTTTTAGATGTAATCCATGCAATTGAAGGTAGGGCATCTATATTCGAATGCAGTTTTAATCATGGAAGCGAATGCTTGATTCAGCAAGTAATCTTAGATGCGGAACAACAAATGGAGCAACTACTAAAGAACAAAAAAATCATTGATCTTGTTAAAAAACTTAACAACTAGTTGTGACTAGATAAAAACCATTTCTCGGTTGGAGGAGGGCCTGTGCATATCCTTATTTAATTGAAAGCGAAGGAACATCCAGCACACTCGTTTGGGAAAGTATGTCTTAAGAATGTCGAAACTGCTCTAACAGCCCTTGAGGAAAGAAAATAAGTTGAAAATGTAGCGGGCTTGAAGCGTAATTGTGTTTTTTTTATCAAAACCGAAACATAAATGCTTTTCAGTTCTTATAGGATCTATATCTCACTACTTGTCCATCATAACACGTAAAATTCCAAGATTTATGTATCTTTACTTTCACGAATTTCATTAATAAAGAAATCACCTTCCACTTTAGGATATAGGAACCTGTTGTTGAATCACATTCAGGTTCCTATCATTTTTGGGGTGAAATCTATCTCCCAGCGAAAACATCAAATATCTTCGGCAACAGCAATAAGGTCAATCCTCACCTAACTATCGACTCCTAGACAAAATGCTTGTTAAAGTTTTCCTTGTGTCATATTAATTCAATTAAATTCATTTCCAAAAAACAAAACCATATTGGGGAGCATCACAAATTCATATAAGATCAGGGTTTAATGATATTCTTAAGTACGTCAACATCCAAGCTAAGAATTGCATCAATATTATCTAAGATAACTTCGTTTTCTAAGTCCCACCATTTTATTTTTAGTAATTCTTTTATTTTCGATTCAGAGAATCGTTTCTTTATTTCCTTAGCAGGATTTCCTCCAACAATCGTGTAAGGTTCTACGTCTTTTGTAACGATGGACTTGGCTCCAATAATCGCTCCATCCCCGACATTTACTCCTGGCATAATTGTAGCGTCTAGTCCAATCCAGACATCATTGCCTATAACAGTATCTCCTTTTAAAGGTAGCATATCCAATGTAGGTGTATACTTTTCCCACCCGTTTCCGAAGATATTAAATGGGTAAGTGGAACCATCCATGCGATGATTAGCTCCGTTCATTATAAAAGTGACCCCAGGACCGATTGAACAAAATTTTCCGATGATCAATCGATCTCCTATAACTTCATAATGATATAAAACCTGATCCTCAAAAAGTTCTCCATTCTTGCTATCATAATAAGTGTACTCGCCAACTATAATATTCGGCTTTGTTAATGATGGTCTAATAAACTGAAGGTTTTTATTTTCATCTATTGGATATATTCTATTCGGGCTAGGACCTTTTATTTTTTCTGACATATACAATACACTCCTTTTTATGAGTTATGTCTAATACGGCCTATTTTATTACACTCTAATGCAAACCAGATATCCCCATTTGGGTCACATGCGATACCGTGTGGTTCTGCTGATGATGTTGGAATTTCATACTCATTAATTTTCCCATCAATAGCAGAAATTTGACCAATTTTATTTGCTCCCCATTCAGTAAACCACATTTCACCATTCTTTCCCGCAGTAATAGCGTGTGGACGTGAATTTGGAGTTGGAATATCATATTCTCTAATCTCACCATCAGTAGTAATTCGACCTATTTTATTTCCCATAATTTCTACAAACCAGATTGCACCATCGTTGCCATTAGTAATACCTACTGGAGCTACTGCTTGTGTTGGTAGGGGATATTCAGTTATTTTTCCTTTATCCGTAATTCTTCCAATTGAATTATTTTGGTTCTCTGTGAACCAAAGTGCGTTATCCAAACCTAATGTAATAAATGTAGGATAAGACCCCTTATTTGGTAGGTCATATTCATATATAGTACTATCAGCCGTCAACTTTCCTATCCGGTTTCCATTCATCTGAGTAAACCATATTTCACCATTTGGACCTTCAGTTATTCCATAAGGACCAGAATCAGGCTGTGGCAATGGATATTCTGTAAAATCACCTGTTATTGTCATTTTTCCTATTTTATTGGCTCCATTCTCTGTAAACCATATATCACCACGGGAAGAAACAGTTAAGCACATTACTTTAGCGTTAGGGGTTGGAACTGTATACTCTCTTATTCTGCCATTTTGATCTATACAGCTGATTTTATTTGCTTTATGTTGAGTAAACCATACATTTCCGTCTTTTGCTGAAGCTATCCCATAAGGTCCAGAGTTAGTTCTTGCAATCATATATTCTGCTATATTCATACTAAATTTCCTCTATATTTTTAATCGATTTCTTAAATTATTACGTTTATTAATCAACATTTGGAATTCTTGTTCTAGTTTTCCTGAAGACTTACTATTTAGTTCACTAATGATTTGAGTCAGTTTGACTTCAACTTTTAGGAGTTCATCTTTAATATAATCATGTTCTGTCTTCTGGTTCCTTTCTTTAAATTCTTTATAACTTCCAGTGAACTCTGTAACCTTTTGCTGAGAAATTTCAATAATTTTAGTTGCAATATTATCAACGAAACGGCTATCATGTGAAACAAAGATGACTGTCCCTTCATAGTTCATTAATAACCTTTCTAGTGCCTCAACAGTTTCAATATCTAAATAGTTTGTTGGTTCATCCATTACTAATACATTCATATCACTCAAGAATACTTTTGCAAAAGCTACTTTTACCCTTTCCCCACCACTTAATACTTCAATAGACTTATATACATCTTCACCAAAAAAATGTAACCGAGCAAGTACTGTACGGACAATATCTTCTGGATAAGGAGAGGTGGATTTTACATTTTCTAATATAGTTTTCTTGTTTTCTAAAATATCAATCTTTTGACTAAAGTACCCGATTTTTACTGCTGGCGATATGGATACTTTTGGTACTCTTAATAAAATCTGTTTCAACAATGTTGTTTTTCCAGACCCATTATTACCAATAATTGCAACCTTTTCACCACCTTTTATAACAAATGAAGCATCTCTCCAAAGCACATGATCTTCAAAGTTTACAGATAAGTTTTTAACACGAACTACATTTCGTCCTAGAATTTGTTCCCCATTCGGCAAATTCATTTTTATTGCTGGCAGTTCTTTTGGTTTTTTAACATTTTCCAATTTTTCTACACGTGTTTCCAGAGCCTTAATGTTTTGATGCATTTTCTTTTGTTTAGTCGCATACTCCATTTTATATAAGCGAGATTCAGATGTACCCATTCGCTTTGAAGGTGGCTTAATCATTTTTTTAGCATTTTGCTCTTTTAGTTTTGTAGCACGTTCCAATTGTCGTTTCTTCGTTATAAACTTTTCATATTCGTCTTTTTGTTTTCGCCGGAGTAATTCCTTTTGCTCCACATAATTTGTATAGTTACCGATAAATTCCTTAATGTTCCCTTCTTCTATTTCCCAAATTTTTGTGCAAATTTGATCTAAAAAATAACGATTGTGTGAAACAAGGACAATTGTTCCACGATATCGAATGAAATGTTTCTCAAGTTCTTCTATACTACGGGCATCAAGGTTTGTTGTTGGTTCGTCTGCAAATAAAATTTCTGCCTTAGTAGCCAATGCTTTGTCAATATAACACTTTGTTATTTCACCACCACTTTTAAAGGTATCCATCTTTTGCAATTGAGGTAAATAATAGCGGCTTACAGTTGTCATAACTTCTCCTTTATCTGCTTCGATTTCACCAGACAATATGGACAATAATGTTGTTTTTCCACTTCCATTACGACCAACTACACCAATTCTATCCATATTATGAATATATAATTGGTCAATATCTAAAAGTTTACGGTCTTTTATTGTTAATTCAATATTCTTAGCTTCAAGAATCATTACTTGAGCCCTCCCTTCATACATAACAAATAATGTACTTCATACACTTTTTTATTAAGGCAAACAATTCTTATACTTACTCTCAATTTTTACTTAAGAAAACAAAAAACCTCCTATCATTTCTGAATAGGAGGCACATAATTAATCGCAAAAAGAAAACACTTAAACAATTAATTTACATATACTTTTTGATTATAATAATGTACATTATTAATCCTATTCAGAAAATTGTTGTCATCATTCGTTGACTTCTGAATAGGAAAGAATACAAAAATATTATTTAATATTTATAGTACATTGATTAAAAAAGTACAGATTTATCCTATTCAGAAAATCGTATCGTAACTTATCACGAATGTTTTTCTAGTAAATAGGATTAATAAATCATGTACTTGGTTCACCCTTCCGATATTTATTAATTATATTATATGCATAAAAATCAGTAAAATCAAGTGTTACACTATAATACTAGAAAATGGTTCCCCATCTAAGCAAAATTCTCTGATTTGACTCTCATTTAATCAATGGAACCTATTCACTTATTTTACAATCATCCAATTCGTATCCTTCTCTAAAGTGAGCACATACTGTGAAAACTGCGTTGCTTTTGTCGTCTCATCCAAATACTTCACCGATACCCAGACATATACCTGATTTCCAGACTGTTGGAATACAGGATTAACTAGCTCTGAAAATAAATAATCCTTACCAATCGGTGGTAAGGCATTATTTTTCACATAATAAGCAAGTTCTTTATCCGTGGCAGTAGGATAAAACGCAAAGAATGTCTCCAAAAATTCCGTTACTTCTTGAACAGTATCAGAATCAACCGTTCCGTTACTTTCAGGTTGTTGTGGCTCATAATCTGATTTATTCGGTAAGCTCCATAAGGTAGGATTTTGTGTAATAACTAGGCTTCCCATTTTATCTTGATAAACTAAAATACGATAGGTGGAGCGAACCCACTCACTATTTTTACCCTCTGTAACTTTTTGTTCTACCGAATAAACAACCGCATAGGTATCCTCATTTTCTTGCGATATCGACCAAATATTTATATCACCTACACTGGAACTGGTCGGAATATCATCTCTTACAGTATCAGTATTTAGAGCTTGTAAATCCTCTGTCAAGTAACCATTGATTTTTTCTGTACGTTGCTCAATGGATTCTTTTTTGTTTTGCCATGTGTAATAGTCTTTCACAAAGTTTTTCGTAAAGCTTTCTATGGCATTCGTATCTACCATCTTGGTTTCAATGATTTCTTTTTCATGAACCGTATGCTGGTCAATTGCTGTAAAGTTTTTATAAATCCCAAAGGCAAGGCTTCCTAGGAGAACTATCCATAACATCATCACTGACTTTTTACGTGGTCCAACTGTCTTTACTTTTATTTTTTTAGGTTTTGTTTCTTTCGTTTGCTTGTCTGTCTTCTTAAATAATCTTTTCATCTATTCCAACCCTTTCTATTGTTTAATCCGTCCAGCTCCAATGAGGTGCTTTTGCCAATAAGAAGATGTCAAATCCGCATAACCAATCGGATCGCCTGCGTTATACATCTGATTATTTCCAACATATATACCAACATGAGTAACATACGTTCCTGCATTATATGTGGAATGGAAAAATACTAAATCCCCCGGTTTTGCTTCCGATAAAGGTATATGCTCGGTTACGTCATATTGTTGCTGTGCTGTTCGAGGTAAGTTGATACCGGCCTTCCGATAACTCCATTGTGTCAGTCCACTACAATCAAAAGAGGTCTTTGGATTGTCACCCCCAAAGACATAAGGGAACCCTTCATACTTTAGGGCTTCATTCATAACAACTTGAACCATTTCATCATCAAATTGGACAGAAATGAAATATTGACTCACTAAATCGACATAAAACATATTTCCATAAAGATAACGCCAGCCCCCGTTTTTCTTTACGGCTATCGGATTGGAGTAAGTGACTTTACTTCCCCCTGACCGTTCCTTCGCAAAGCTTTCAGCTAGTTCAAAAGAGTAAGAGTTCCCTCGTTTTGCGACATAATCAATAAAAGCACCACCATAGTTGTAAGCCTGAATGACTGTATTCCCATCGACACCATATTGTTCTGCGGAACGTAATAAATCCGCAAAATATTTTGTTCCTTGTTGAATAGATGCTTCGGTATCCAATGTATTAGGTGGTAATCCCAACGATTCACTTGATTGCATCACATCTTTTAACTTGCCACCGCTTTCCACTTCAATAATGGCAAGTAGTGTCGAAACATACTCAAGAATACCATATTCTTTCGCATATTTTTCTACCATTGCTTGATGCTTTAACACGTCTGCAGAAACCGATATACCGCCTATTTCACCAATGAAGTCACCACCATCTGATGAATGTTCTTCATTCGATATAAAAATAGCTACAAATGCTAATAGCCCAAACAACGCAATAAATCCTAATCCCCAAGTGATTAACGTGATTTTTAATCTCATCATCTTCATCAGCGTTTCCTCCTACTTGTTTGCACGAACCGTTTCTTAATCTGTTTTTGTCTTGTTCGTTTAAGGGGTTTAGAAGGGCGTTTGATGATTTTTCGATTATTTTTTAATCGGGAACGTTCTTCTTGGACAGGTCGGTTTCCTTTTTTAACAGGTTGTTTAGAATGATCGGTTTCAATCAGATGTTCTTTTCTGTGTGGACTGGATAACCGTTGTTGTAATTTGGTTGGCTTCCTATGTTCGACTATTGTGACAGGTCTATTCTTTTGTTTTTCTTGAACAGTTGTTTTCATTAATCTTTCCTGATGTAACAATTCATTGCCTTTTTGTGTGAGTGGTCGTTTAGGACTGACAAATTCCTGAGAAGGAGTACGTTTTTTATCCAAAGCTTGTCGCCTATCTGCAATTGTTTGACGATGTTTTGCTTCACGTGCTGTATTTACTTGCTGTCTTTTTTCCTTTGCTTGTTTTATCCCTTCTTTAAAATCGCGGGAAGGTTTTGTAATTTGTTCTTTTCCTTTCATGACCGCATATTGAGCAGTAGTAGGTAAATCATGTAGCTGATCTTTACGATACTTAATATTTGCACGCAACTGCTTTTTCGCACCAAGTACTTTTCCTGTGACTTGACCTACTTTTTGGCTCAAAGAGATTGGTTTTGTATTTGCATTTGAGCGTTCTTTGTTATTTTTCGTAGTCGATGTTAGCCGTTGCAATGGGCGTAGTGAAGAGAACGAACCTTTTGTTTGTTTTGATTTCCCGACCATTGCTCCGACCGTTGCTCCAGCTATTGCCCCCGCAAGGGTACGTCCAAGTGAGCGTTGTAATCGGCGACTGCCCCGATTAAACATTCGGTAAGGACGACGCATGACTTGACGTCCAACTTGTTGCGAGTCATTGCTTTGCAGTTTGAACATGCTCATAATGTCACCAAGTTTCATGTAAATGCCCGCAAATGTCACAATCTGTAAGAAGGCAATCAAGAAAAATGGATAACTCGTTGTTAAACTGTAAAGCATGGAAGAAATACTGAAAGCAACAGTAATGATTAATGTAATCCCAGCACGAAGCATAATCACATTAAACAATTTCATAATCGCCTGTTTTCCCATGTTTTCAAAGGTAGGTATCATGGACAATAAAAAACTGATAGGTAGAAACATGGCATAGATAATAAACAGAATTTGTGAGAAAATCATAATTCCCGATAAAAGAAACACAAAAATGGAAATTCCGATATTAAATAGAAATAAAAAGAAGACCATTCCTAAACGTGTAGTGGTCTTCGTAATCGTTAAATTTTTATTGTCGTGATCTTCAATTTCTGTTTTGACGGCATCTTCCCGATCTTTTCCGTTATTGGCATCTGGACTAGTGGAAACTAAGGCTTCGACACGTTCTTCGCCAATCGTCTCTTTATCTGAATCACCAAATTGTAATAATAACCATGGTTGTTCCACTTGAATAGAAAAAAGGTTATTCCGTATCATATCCACACTATCTTTCCCTTGACTTGTCGAGTTCGGCATCAAAATTTTGGTTCCTAAGTCCAAACTTGCTTGACTAATATCTGCTGAAAAATCATTGATTTTACTGATATATGTTGGAGCGTAGGCAATAAAGGAGGCAGACAAAATAAACACAACTAAAAAATTGAGAATCGCTCGAATGGCTTTTGTCGTTTCCCGTTTCATTAATCCTGTATAGGCCACGTAAATCCCGATTACTAAAATAAAGATAAGCAGGAAGCCCACATAAAACCCCGAACTGCTAAAACCACTGGCGGTGATTCCAGCTAATGTTTGCATATTCTTCCCGATGGCATCCGCTGTTTGTGAAATGAAATCCAATGAATAGGCTTGTTGGATTAAGTAGCCTGTCGCATTTGATAAATATAGGCTAATAATCCAAATAAAATTGGTGATTGTATATAGGCCATACATCACTTGTTTTCCGATGCCATCATTCCAGTTCCACGGGAGCCAATCCCAACCCGTATCCACGTAAAAATCGAGTTGGTAATGGTCAAGGGCATATTTAGAATACAAATTGTCTTCCGATACCGTATCATCCACTAAACCAGCAGCTTGTGCAAATGTTCCAAGTAAAAGAAGACAAAGAAAAACGGCGGCACCAATGAGTACCACCGTTAGGACGATCTTCTTTATTTTTTGTTTGTTCATTTTGTCACCTCGTTTCCTTTACAGGTGGTCGCGTATCGAAAGCATGGAATAAATCTTCAAAGACAGGGTGAACTTGAATAATTCCGACACGCCCATATAAATCCTGCATCAAACATTGTCCATTCTCCAGTTCCCGTAGGCGCCTTTGATTTCCCTCATCTTCTTTATCCACTCCAAAGAATTCAAGTGTCTTTTTAATTTCATTGATATCTCTGGATCGAAAAGCAAACTTCACACCGATATTATTCTTCAATTTTTCATCGGTTAAATCATCCGCATTCTGAGTGACAAAGTACACGCCAGCATTCATGGCACGTCCTGCACGAACCAATTTATTGGAAAGTGTTTTCCCTTGTGCAACTTGTAGGAAGCTCCAAGCTTCATCCAAATCAACAATTTTAAATATACTGCGGTCAGAATGAATAAAATCTAATGCGAACGTAGAGATAACAATTAACAACGCAACACTAAGCAGTTCCATCGTTGTATATTCTTCAAAACTCGTTTCTGCATCTGGTAACACTAAATCTGCCACTTGAATAATGTTTAACTGTTTTTCTAAACTAATCGAGTTTTTCACCGTTCCATCTGAAAACAGAAGGTGAGCAAAATCATAATCTGTAAAACTTTCAATATGATTTGCAATCGGTCCAGCTAATGGATTCGGATCACTTCTAAGTTCCTGGATAACAAGAAGTAACCCACGTTCCTCTTGTTGACTGACCGCACGAATTGCGCGTCGTAATACAGGAAATTTTTCTCCATCTCGACTCGATATACCTGTGAGAAAGGTAAGAATATCAATCGCAAGACTTTCCGAATCCTTTTTCTTTTTCATAATGACAAAAGGATCAAGTAATCCTTTGTTGGAATCATCACTTGTTAAATTTACAATATTGATCTCATGAGCAATTTCAGGCAACGTTTCTTTCCAGTTTCCCCGTTCTGCCTTTGGATCAACAATGAGTGCTTGTCCTCCAAAAAGAACCGCATAATAGACTAGTAGATTGTTGGAAAAAGATTTCCCACCACCAAGTGAACCTAAGAAAGCAGAAGCTAAGGCATTTGTGACCGAACCTTTAACCCCTTGACTAGCTAAGCTAGGGTTGAGATAGACATTTCTTCCCGTATCCAAGTTATAGCCAAAATAAATCCCTTCTGTTTCACCAAGCATTTGTGTAGCCCCAAATCCAAGCCCAGCTAAAAAGTCGGATGTAA
Source organism: Ferdinandcohnia sp. SAFN-114 (assembly GCF_059415045.1). Classification (NCBI taxonomy): domain Bacteria; kingdom Bacillati; phylum Bacillota; class Bacilli; order Caryophanales; family Bacillaceae; genus Ferdinandcohnia; species Ferdinandcohnia sp. SAFN-114. Next base: position 15,328 of record NZ_JBPFDQ010000089.1, read on the forward strand.
CGTACTGAATGTAATCATTCATATAGCGTTTGCTGGCTGGAATAAATTCACTGTGTAAACCGATCATATCTCCAAATGGACGAACAAGTTTTACGTTTAAATCATCATAAAAATCTTTTACCTCATTACAACGCTGTTTAAGTTCGTCCGAATTAGAAGCAGAAACTCGAATAACATAGCTTAATTTATACATCGATTCTTTCGTTTGGTCGAGCACATCTTCTAATTCATTCACTTGTTCTAATGCGTCGATGACATTGCTTCCTGTTTCGTTATCGGATTCCCAGGCATGGTTATCTAAATCCTTTAACTCCTTTTTCTTATTCCGCACCGTAGACAAGGCTTTTTTATTGGTGACTATTTCTACATTCATGGACGTATCAATCGGAAAAGTGAATTGTTGTTGTTGATAATAAAAAATTTCATCCGAAGGAAACTCCAAATCACCTACAATCGAATTAATCGTAAAATAAGCAACGTACGTTGTCTGTTCTTCCTGTACGATTTTTAAATAACGTTGGTTTTCCTCAATCAAACAACGAGTCGGTTTGACCAAGTCATAACGCTTTACTAACGTTTCCTTTTTCAACTTCTTTAGAGGGAGAGGATAATCATATTCCTCATAAGCAATGTCTGATTGTCCATGAAGATGTTCAATTAGGTAGCCAAAATCATTTTTATTTAAAGGGCGGATCTTAAAACGTCTAGCTATTTTGTTTTGTAATAAAGATTCCATTTTAGAGAAACGTCTCATTTCATCATGAGGCATGGAAACAAAATCTCCCATCAGGTGATGGTTTACGTCACGGACAAATGAAGAAAGTGAATTTTTAATGTTTTTCCCCATTGATTTCATACTGACTTCTTCTTCATTCAAGAGCAGTTTAAAACCGATAAAGAAACGGTAATCGACTTGATGTTCCCCAATCATCGACACAAGCGCTTCTGTTTGATCTTCAATCCGTTCATAAGCAACTTCTTGTAATCGTCCTGACACTAACTCTTTACTTCGCTCTTGAACAGAACGAATACTACTAGCGGTACTAATCTGTAGAGCATGAATTTTTCCATCTTGATTTTGTGCTATTAATTGACGGAAATGGTCATGAACTTGTATTTTTTCGTCTGGTGAAAGGAACGAATAGTTATATGGCAACAGCTCATAATAGGCGAAACACTCTCCATCATGGTTAAAAACTAGATTATTTTCCATATATTTAATCGGATAACGCATGGACTTCACTCCTCACAGTAGTAATAGCTTCATTAATCTTCATGCGTTGTAGTTTGATAGGTTTTCCCGCATAGGTCACTTTAGGTCGGGACCAATAAGTCAATACGGACTTGAGAAAGCTATACGGTTTTTTGCCGTCAAATGTTTTCTGACTCATAAACCAAGTCAAACCAACTGGTATTCCGACATATTTTAATAACGCCCCATTAATCAAAGAAAGGGGAGGGAAATTCCCTAGTAACATCACGATCAAAAGAGAGAGTACAAACCATGACATTTGGTTGAATGTGACGGGAAAAGGTAAACGAAAATCATTAATGGCATAAATGACTTTTTCTACTGACCAAATACGTGTATAACTTTTTAATTTTTTCATACGTTCTCCTTTCAAAAAGAAAACAGCCTGCATGTGCACAGACTGTTTCACAATTTTTATATTTACTTATCCAACATATTCAAATACACCATGTGACGTAACGAGAAAGTTTCCGTTTAATTCTAAATCTCTCCCAAGTGCTCGATAGTCAATATAGTTCTGTAAATTAGTAGGAACTTCCCCAAGCATGCCTGTTTCTTCCACATAATACCGAGCCACATCTTCCATATCTTCACAATCTGTATAACAGATAATATCATCTTGATTTTCTAGTAATTCTTCTAAACTATCAAACCAATAATTTTTAATTTCGGATAGCTCATGATAAATTGGCGATCCTTCCAATTCTTCTACCATCGCACATAACCGATTGATTTCAGAGATTGGTGTGTATTCATCAATTTCAAATGGCAACTCGTAATCATGCACGGCATACTCTTCATATTCGCTATTTAATCCGATACGCTCTTTTACGTCTTCCATATCAATCGGAGGCGTAAACCAAGCGCCAACCAATTCGCCCTCATTGTATTTTCCGAGGTTGGCAATGTAAACTTGCATGTCCATTAGTTTTCACATCCTTTTTATTAAAAATGGGCATAAAAAAACAGCTAACTGTTCATTGTAGCTGTTTTCATTTTCGTATTTTGATTTCACTAGAGCCAACAATTAATAAAAATATTTGTTGAATAAGATCTAAGAGATATCTGCGTTAAACTTTTATTAAACAATCGCACCCTTTAGTTGAAGAGTGTTCCATTAATTTTTGACATCGTAGTGTAGTTCAACAAATTGATTGAAATTCCTAGTTCCTTTCAACGAAAGATCCAATTGATAATCTCCCTCTTTAAATAATGGAATCCCTTTACCAAGTATTGTTGGAGCAACCGTTAAGATCAGTTCATTAACCAATTTTTCTTGTATAAATGACTGTAACAATTCTCCTCCACCAACAATCCATATGTTCTTTCCTTCTTGATTTTTCAATTTATGAATAAAATTAGTTACATCATCATTAACAAACCTTACATTTTCGGTATCTTCAACAACCGATCTTGTAAACACATAACATTCTTTGTTTTTATATGGGAACTCCTTTATATCTTGCTTCATTATCCAATCGTAAGTTCTTTTGCCCATTAAAACCGTATCGACCGTTTCATAAAACTCTGTAAATCCGTTATCTCCTTCACCTTCAACCTTAAATAACCATTCAAGAGATTCCTCTTTTGTAGCAATATATCCATCCAAACTTGAAGCAATAAATAATACTAAATTACGTTTTTTGCTCATCATTTTTCCCTTTCTTTTATTCCATTAACTGACCCGTTTGTTGAATAAACGACTCTTTTTCTAGTATTAATATTTCATACTATACAGTAAACACACATTTTTTTCTATAAATCACATTATCTAAGCTCCAATAATTCTGTTGAATAAGTTTAACAATACATCTTTCACTCCACTCGCATTAAAGACTAATCCCACCGCAATTAAGGCAACAATCAAAAAGCCAATCAGCTTAGAAAATTCACGCTTAAATCCTAAATAAATCCCGATAACAACAATTGCCATCAACACTAACGATTGTGCATTACTTAAAAACCAATTATAGAGATTTTGACCAAAATTCATTGTTTATTTCTCCTTTCATTCTCTAATACTTTGTCACTTGACGCATACATTCGATAACCCATAAAATAACACCGCCCATAATCGTAATAAAAATGTACTTTAATAACTTCATACAATCCCTCCAATCTATCGGTTAATGACTTCTTCTGTCGCAAGTGCTTGTTGCATCAATAATTGTTGGTGACGCTTAGTTAACTTTGCCTGGTCTAACATATCTTTAATCACAGTCGTTTGATTGATTTCATCGAGCTTCGTTGCTAATTTCCAAGTAGGAGCCACTTGTCGAGCCAACCATCTAAGTGTTTTATCAAATGTGTACGGTTCAGGTTTTGTTGTTAAAGTAATTTTTCTACTTACACCTAAATCCAGAAATCGTTTCCATTCTTTATTGATTTTCCAATGACTACGACGCTTTTTCTCATCCTTATCGACAAAACGAATATATCGGTTAATGATGGAAAACGCTGTTCGTCCAGCGTCTTCATAGGTCATTAAATCAACAATCGCGTGATACGCACGATCATTTTTTAAGCGTATTTCAAAGCGATTTTTCACTTTTGTATCTTCTAGTGATGCTCCATGCTTTACGTATTGTTCGTAATCCTTCTCGTAAGCACAGAAATATACGTCACTTTTTAACGAGCCAATATATAACGTATTTCCCATATCAGGCTTTTCTCGATTCTGTACAAGTTCACCCGAACGATAGCTTTTAAAGCTACGGAAAACAGAGATACATTCTTCCTTACGACATTTGTGTGTGAGAAACGGAATATCTAAGATGCTTGCCCTGTCATTGATCGCAAGGTCAATGCGTTTAAATACGCCACCAACACGAAATACGTCCATAAAAAAATCAAACCATGTTCGCTGTTGGGCTAGTAGAAAATTTTCAAATTGGCGACAACCTTTTCCTTTCAGTTCCAGTAAACAACCTTTATCTTCATCAGGTGAAACCATGACGACAATATCTCCAAACACATATTGTTCCATGTACGAGTAAAATGCGTAATCCTCATGCATCATATATTCCATTTTAAGTTTCAAAATTTCTTTAATGACAGGCTTCGGATTGGTCGTTAAAAAACGAATCCGTACATAGTCAAACAAAATTTCCAAAGGTGCATCTGGATTAAATTGTTCTAAAACATTGAATAGAGCATTTTTTAATGTTGGAGTCGGAGTTACTTTTCCTGTTTCGATTTCACTGATATATTGTCTAGAAATCCCTACATGTACAGCCAATTTATTTTGTGATACGCCATATTCCACTCGTCTTTCCTTTAAACGTTGATACCAAGGCACTTGATTCATGTGCATTCCTCCAAACTAAAAAAAGATGTCAACTTTTTCGTTTGAGTTGACATCTTTGTGATATCCTTTAAACTATTGTGCCTACAGGTGTTAAGGCATTTCTCGGACAGTTTCCTATTGCTTTTCTACCCCCCTGTTAGAAACGGGGGGTTAAGGCGTGGCTGTCGCCACGCAGGCTTCGCCCAGCACGTCGGCTTTCGCTTCGCACGCCACCGCACTGTGCAGCCTTTATGACACTAACTTTCCAATTTCTTTTAGAAAATCATGATCTTTTGGGACAAGGGGTGTATAAAATTCAGAAATCACACTGTCTCCTTTGTCGACATATCCCCGGCCTTTAATTTGTTTTAAGAAAAATTGTTTTTGTACGTCCGAACCAAAAAGCATCCCATACCCAAGCTCACTCATTCTGCCTAATCCTACTCGAAAGTTAAATTGATCCCTTATTCCATCTCCAAGATACTTTGCATCTGGTCGTTGACAGGCAAGAATTAAAAAGAAGCCTGCTTGCCGTCCCAACATAACAATCTGTTTTAATTTTGTTAATACGGCAGTACTTTCCTTAGAAGCAAGCATTTCCATAAATGCTACATATTCATCAAAAATTAAAAAGTGGGGAGATAAGCCTAAATACGCATAGTTTTCTCCTGTTTTATAATTAGGCATCTGTTTCATTTCTTCACTGCGAGCCATCATAGATTCATAAAACTCATCGATACAGGTTATCATGTCTTCCTTTTTGTAGTACACATCAGGCATAACGGTAGCTAAGTCCGCTAAATCAGCATTTTTTGGATCTAAAACATACAATTTTGCATCTGTTTTGAGCAGCGCTTCAATCAAGGTTAAAATAAAGTACGTCTTTCCGCCACCTGTTCCACCAGCAATCAACATATGTGGCAACTTATCATATTCCCAATAGAGGAATTTCATCAGTTTTAAGCTGCCATTTTGTACAGTAACTTCCTCAATCGAAATACGATTTGCAATCATATCATAAAAAAGGACATACTCTACATAAGAGTCATGTAATTCTTTTGATACCAATTCACAATACAGCCCACTTTCTAACTTGTTTTCAAGGTTCAGCAATTGATCTTGATATTTTCCGAGTGTGATTTCTACTTGAATACGAATCATCCCTTTTTCAAGGCGATAGTACATTTTAGGAAAATAACTGATTTTCTCTTTTGTTTTTCCATTTGGTATATCTTCAAAAAAACTATTGGATTGCACTTGTTTCATTTCATACCATCCGTTTTCCAAAATCATTTTTGCGAGCTTTTGACGATGAATGACTTGTTTGATCTTGTCATACCGATAGTGATAATAAGCAAAAGCACAACAAGCTACCATCCCTAGACTAATTATTAGTGAAACTAATCCATACGCACCCATAAAGTGTGCTTGAAAGTCATCCAATTGCCATGTGGTCGAGAGTAAAAAGGATAGATGAAAAGGGAGAAAGAAAACGAGCCATACACTAACCAGCCCAAAGAATATAAATTGAAAGACGAGGGAACCATCTTTTTCTTTAATGCGTTTCCCTCGCCTTCGGAAGGTCTTCATTATTTATCCTTTGTTGGCGAAGCTTTTGAAGTGTTACTACCCGTTGTTCCTGTTTTTCCCCTTAAAACCAAATCATCTGCCTTCACATACCAATCGACATCAGCGCCACGAAAAGTCGCATTTGCGACGGTATCTGCGACAGGATTAATCAGTTCGACTTCCGCATTATAATCAAATTCCTTTAAAGGAACGGAAGCAGGTATGCTTACTTGAATCATGCGTCCTTGTTCACGAGACTTTAAATCATATGTGCGTTCCTTGACTTCAGAAGATACGGTACCATCTTCATTTTGAAGAAACACCTCTCGACGTAAGGCCGAAAATTTTAATAAACCAAATGTCTTTTCTTTATCAATCACGATTCCTTGTGCTAATCTCAACTTATTTTCCTCCTTATGCTTTGACCATATCGTCAGCATGTAAAATATAACTTGTGAAACCACGATCACCAATTTTATAACCTTCTGCGGTAATGCGAGGATTGATCAGTTTCACTTTTTCCTCATGTTCAAAAAACTTTTCTCCAGCATCTTGGGGGAGAATCACTTCAATATCATCTGCCCGTTGAATATCAGAATACAGATTGTAGCTTCGAGAAAGGGTGGTCATACGGCCATTAATTCGTCTCTGTTCAACTTTACCTTCACCAGCATATTCTAAATTTCCAAACGTTTTTTCCATGTTTGGAATGACATATTTTAATTCCATGATATAGCCCTCTTTTCTTGTTTTAATTTTTGATTATCTATTCAAATGGAAAGCAAGAGCAGAAGGGAGGGGAACGAGAATAATACATCTTCATGAATGAATCACTCCTATGCTTCTTGTAGTCGATAATCTACACGTCCATAAATGACACACCAAAATATAATCATCGTTTCTCCATTCTCATCACGTATCAACTTCCCACAAGGAAAGAATGGAAAATCTTCTATTTCAATTTCATTGATTACAAAACGATCCTCAATCCATTCCATCACTTTTATTTCATTTTCTTCCAAAGAAATCACACTCCCCCTTGATTGAGACAATAAAAAAAGCATGACAGGTAGAATTTGTCATTGGACTAACCTAAAATAGTGAGACAATATAAAACACCTCCAAAATGGCAATACTTGAGATAAGTATTGTGACATT
>NZ_JBPFDQ010000090.1:0-22506 GCF_059415045.1 Ferdinandcohnia sp. SAFN-114
AATATTATGCAGAAAATTCGTCAAAAGTGTACATATTTAAACAATCACTTTTGTACATTCTTAGGTTAGCATTTATACCTTGTCTCACCAATTTACAAAGCTTATACACCAGTCAACTAATCCTTTGGTTTATCTATCTCTTTTTCTAAGGCATGTACCACATACAAGCCCACAGAACATTTTAAATATGTCCTGCAAACAGATGCAAAACTTCCATGGCCAGATGCATGTCCTTAAAGCAGAATTGGAACGATGGCAGAAGGGTAAATATACAGTTGTTTTCCTTGGTTCAAATGAGGACCGAGTGAAAAAGCTGGAACAAGTCCTGTCAGATTATGAAATCGATGTACTTACAAGTAAAAGTGATGGAGATATTTTACTAGGAAAAGCACAAATCTTGCTTGGGGATTTACAAGACGGCTTTGAATTACCGTTGCAACGAATCGCAGTTATCACTGAGGAAGAGCTTTTTAAGAAGAAAATGCAAAAAACAAAACGAAAGCAAAAGCTTTCAAATGCCGAGCGGATAAAAAGCTATTCTGAATTACAGGTTGGCGACCATGTTGTTCATGTAAATCATGGTATCGGAAAGTATTTAGGCATTGAAACCTTAGAGATTAATGGAATCCACAAGGATTATTTGCATATTCGCTATCAAGGTGATGACAAACTCTATGTACCTGTTGACCAAATTGAACAGGTGCAAAAATATGTAGCTTCAGAAGGTAAAGATCCGAAGATTTACAAATTAGGTGGAACTGATTGGAAACGTGTAAAGAAAAAGGTTGAATCCTCTGTTCAGGATATAGCAGATGACTTAATAAAGTTGTATGCCGAGCGAGAGGCAAGTAAGGGATATGCATTTTCTCCTGATGGAGAAATGCAAAGAGAATTTGAGGCGTCATTCCCATATCAAGAAACAGAAGATCAGTTAAGATCGATTCAGGAAATTAAGAAGGATATGGAACGTGAACGTCCGATGGACCGCCTTCTCTGTGGAGATGTGGGTTATGGAAAGACGGAGGTTGCCATTCGCGCTGCATTCAAGGCTATTATGGATGGAAAACAGGTTGCTTTTTTAGTTCCGACCACAATCTTGGCACAACAGCACTACGAAACAATCCGCGAAAGGTTCCAGGACTTCCCTATAACAATTGGCCAATTGAGTCGATTCCGTTCAAAGAAACAACAAACGGAAGTAACAAAAGGGCTAAAGGTTGGGACAGTTGACATCGTTGTCGGAACACATCGCCTATTGTCTAAAGATATTACGTATAAAGACCTTGGGCTATTAATTATCGATGAAGAACAACGTTTTGGTGTTACACATAAGGAAAAAATCAAAAAGTTAAAAGCGAATATTGATGTGCTTACTTTAACGGCAACACCAATCCCGAGAACGCTTCACATGTCCATGCTTGGAGTCCGTGATTTGTCCGTTATCGAAACGCCACCTGAGAATCGTTTTCCAGTTCAAACATATGTTGTGGAATACAATGGTGAACTTATAAGGGAAGCGATTGAACGGGAAATGGCAAGGGATGGTCAAGTTTACTTCTTATATAATCGGGTTGAGGATATTGAGCGTAAGGCGGAAGAAATCTCGATGCTAGTTCCTGATGCAAGGATTGCATATGCTCATGGAAGAATGACTGAGAACGAACTCGAAGCAGTGATATTAAATTTCCTTGACGGTCAATATGATGTTTTAGTAACAACAACCATTATCGAAACAGGTGTTGATATTCCAAATGTGAACACATTGATTGTTCAGGATGCAGACCGGATGGGACTCTCGCAACTTTATCAGCTAAGAGGGCGTGTTGGGCGTTCGAATCGTGTTGCCTATGCGTACTTTACGTACCGAAAGGATAAGGTGTTGAACGAAGTTGCAGAAAAGCGATTACAAGCGATTAAAGAATTTACAGAGCTTGGTTCAGGCTTCAAAATTGCAATGAGAGACCTTTCTATTCGTGGTGCAGGTAATATTTTGGGAGCGCAGCAGCACGGATTTATTGATTCAGTTGGATTTGACCTTTATTCACAAATGTTGAAAGAGGCAATTGAGGAACGAAAAGGTGATACCACTACTGTAAAACCTGCAAATGTGGAAATTGATGTTGAGGTAGATGCGTATATCCCGGATGCGTACATTTCTGATGGCCGCCAAAAAATAGATATGTATAAGCGATTTAGAGGCATCACGGAGATGGAGGATGTCGAAGAATTGCAAGAGGAAATGATTGACCGATTTGGTGAATATCCAGAACAGGTAGAATACCTATTTAAGATTGCCAGAATAAAGGTATTTGCTTTGGAAGAGCAGGTTATTTCCATAAACCAAGCTAAGCAGGAAATTACCATTCTGCTCTCAGAAGAGGCAAGCAGTCAAATTGATGGCGGGAAGATTTTTAAATTAGGAAATACATTTGGCCGTATGATTAGCCTTGGAATGGAAGGCAGTAAATTAAAGATTGTTATCCAAACAAAGGGAATTGAGGCTAACCAATGGCTAGGCATTATTCATGATATGGTCAAAGGATTACAAGATGTCAAAAAGGAAAATGTGAATGCAGTTTAATTCAGGTGACATAGATGAAATTCTAACGAATAGAACCAAAGTCTGAGTTGCCTATAGTTCTTGTGTATGGTTATTTTTTCCTCTATCGAAAAATCACATTCATCGTGAATAGAACTCTGTTGGTGTAAGATACTAAACTCAACAACAAATGGTGATTTATTCAAATCTATACAAATTGTACATCAATCACCACTATTCTTTAATCATCAGATGAAAGTGAGGCATCATAAGAATGAAGGCAACTGGTATTGTTCGTCGAATTGATGATTTAGGTCGAGTAGTTATCCCGAAAGAGATCCGTAGAACGCTACGTATTAGAGAGGGAGACCCATTAGAGATTTTTGTTGATCGTGATGGAGAGGTCATTTTAAAGAAATATTCTCCGATTAGTGAACTAAGCGATTTTGCAAAGGAGTATGCGGAAGCACTTTTTGATAGCTTAGGACACCAAGTACTTATTTGTGACCGTGATGCATTTATTGCGGTTGCAGGAGGCTCCAAGAAAGAATACTTAAATAAAAACATAAGCGAACTCATTGAAAAGTCGATGGAAGACAGAACTTCTATTTTAGAAACAGAAGAGCGCCAAGTATCCATCGTTGAGGGTGCTGACGAAACAATCTCATCTTATACGATTGGTCCGATTATTGCAAATGGAGACCCAATTGGTGCTGTTGTCATATTATCAAAAGAAAAAGCACTCGGAGAAGTAGAACAAAAAGCCGTCGAAACGGCAGCCGGGTTCCTTGCGAGACAAATGGAACAGTAATAAAAAACGAATGTTTGATCCATGGAAAAGGTAGCTAATATAGCTGCCTTTTCTTCCGTTAAGGGTAATGTCTGGGGAAGTATGTTATAATACACTGGAAATTATTTAACTTTATTCAGTCGGACTGAATAAAGTTTATGCTCCGGCGGATGCCACAGATTTTTAAATGAAACTTTTCGAGCATAAGATCAAAGACTAAATGCGCCACTTCCTGTGGCAACGTCTTTGTGACCCACCTCGTGTGGGCCTAAAAATCTGGGCGCAAATACGCCAAGGCGCATTTGATTAGGAAGGAGATGGGCGATGAGCGTCCAATCCGAAGAGAGATCAAAGCGAGTTTGGGAAGGTGCTTTCATTCTTACCATAGCCGGTTTGATCACCAAGATACTTAGTGCTGGTTACCGTATCCCGTATCAAAATATCGCAGGGGATATTGGCTTTTATATTTATCAACAGGCATATCCGATCTACGGGATTGTCCTTGTTTTTTCTACATATGGATTTCCAGTGATTATATCAAAGCTTCTAGCGGAAAAAATAGAACAAGATGATGAAGTCTCTGTCATAAAAATACTATATATCACCCTATTTACGTTATTAGGATTGGGAGTACTATTATTTAGTTTTTTATACTGGGGTGCTGAAGTCGTTGCAGGTTGGATGGGTGACAAAAAACTCACACCACTAATAAAAGTGATTTCATTTTCATTTTTACTCTTGCCTTTTATCTCTGTCTTTCGTGGCTTTTTTCAAGGTCATAAAAATATGATACCAACCGCAGTTTCACAAGTAACTGAACAATCAATTCGTGTCGTAACGATTTTGTTCATGTCATTTCTACTTTTGGATTATGGGTATGGAGCATATGTGGCTGGAGCGGGAGCGATATTTGGTTCGATAACTGGAGGCTTTGCAGCTCTTTCAGTTCTCTTGTTTTACTTACTTAAAAGAAAAAAGAGCCATCAGATGAGACCTTTTTCAAACGCTTCGATAAAAACGATAGAAATTATCAAAATCCTTTTCACACAGGGGATGACAATTTGCATTAGTGCTTTGTTACTGATTCTTTTTCAGTTGGTTGATTCTTTCACTGTATACTCTTTTTTGATTTCAGGGGGAGTAGAGGAGGAAGCAGCAAAACAAGCAAAAGGAATTTATGACCGCGGACAACCACTCCTTCAGCTTGGAACTGTGGTAGCAACATCATTAGCATTATCGCTTGTCCCATTAATTGCAAGTGCAAAGGCTAGAAACGACCTAGCTTTTATTGAAGCAAAGGTTGATTTAACATTTCGTCTAAGTATAGTTGTTGGAGTTGGGGCTTCAGTAGGTCTTGCATGTGTCCTTGAACCCACAAATATCATGTTATTTCGTAATGACCTGGGAACAAACATACTCACGATTATCGGTTTATCTATTTTATTCACAACATTATCCCAATCGATTACGGCTATTTTACAAGGGCTGGGCCATCCATTCTTACCGGCAATCGTGGTCATTATTGGAATGTTAGTAAAATGGATTTTCAACCTGTTATTAATTCCAGGATACGGAACAGTTGGAGCAGCTGTTGCAACCTTCATTGCCTTTGGAGGGACATCTGTCCTACATATGTCGATTATTAAAAGAAAACTCCCCGGTGCCTTACAAAATTGGTCCTTTCTTTATCGTGTCTTATTTGCAATGATTGCCATGGGGCTAGTTATTTTTTGCTATCGATGGAGTTTGCATAAGGTGTTTCCAATAGGCGGGGAAAGTCGCATGTTTGCTAGCTTCGAGGCATTAACCTCTGTAATTATTGGAGGAGTAACCTATCTGTTTTTTATTATAAGAGGGAGTGTATTTTCAGAAGAAGAACTTTCGGAAGTCCCGATTGGATCCAAAGGAACCTTCCTTATTAGGCTAATTAAAGGGTCGTGATTAAAAAGGAGGATGAAGAGGACCGCGTCGACAAAAACGCCACGTCCTCATGTCTTGTCGACACTAGCACGTCCTGTGCGTCGAAATTTCAAGGCGACGCGAGCTCCCGAGGACCGGAGCGTATGCAGTAAATACGTGAGGACCGGAGAAGCAAGACAACGCAGAAATTCGATGTGTCATATTCACCGCACTTTTTAACATCTACTTAAAGGAGGAAAGAGAGCATGATAACAGTTATTGGTCTAGGTGCTGGAGACCTATCACAGCTTCCATTAGGCATTTATCGTAAACTTTTAGCTGCTGAACATTTGTATCTTCGAACGAAGGAGCATCCTGTTATAAAGGAATTAGAAGCTGAAGGAATTCGTTATCACTCCTTTGACGACATTTATGAAAAACATGACCAATTCGAGGATGTATATGATGAAATAGTCGACATTCTAAGGAATGAAGCGAAAACAAAGGAAATTGTTTATGCTGTGCCCGGGCACCCGATGGTAGCAGAGAAGACGACTCAGCTTTTACTTGAGGATCAAAATCTTCTAATAAAAATTGAGGGGGGCCAAAGTTTTATCGATCCTTTATTGGCTTCATTGAGAATTGATCCAATTGAAGGTTTTCAATTCATTGATGCTTTGTCCTTTGAAAAAGATGAATTACAGCTATCACAGCATATTATTATTTGTCAGGTCTATGATCAATACATAGCTTCAAATGTTAAATTAACACTAATGGAGCAATTACCTGATGAATATGAAGTATACATTGTAACAGCTGCGGGTAGTAAGGATGAAAGAATCACTAAAGTCCCTCTATATGAATTGGATCGAGGAGTAGAGGTGAACAATCTGACAAGCGTATATGTCCCTCCAGTTCAAGATGCAGAATCTCTCTATCATGATTTCCGGACTTTCAGAAGAATTATTGCTGCATTACGAGGTCCTGGGGGATGCCCGTGGGATCAAAAACAAACTCATCAATCATTAAAGAAATATTTACTAGAAGAGGTTTACGAGGTACTTGATGCAATTGATCGTGAAGATGATGATCATTTAGCAGAGGAACTAGGAGATGTACTTCTCCAAGTGGCACTGCATGCCCAAATTGGTGAGGATGAAGGCATGTTTTCAATTGATGATGTCATTCGTGGAATTTCCGAAAAGATGATTAGAAGGCATCCACATGTATTTGGTGATGTAACGGCAGAAACTGCAGATGAAGTTGTGACAAACTGGGAGCAAATCAAACAATTGGAAAAAGGCAGTAGTAAGGAAGAAAAGTCCATCTTTGATGAGATCACAAAGGGATTGCCTGGATTAATGAAAGCTGTCGAATATCAAAAAAAGGCAGCGAAGGTTGGGTTTGATTGGGATGCTGTTGAACCAATGTGGGACAAGGTTTTTGAAGAAATAAAAGAATACAAGGTAGCAGTAGAAGAAAAACAAAAAGGAGATGCCATTCAAGAATTCGGAGATATCCTTTTTGCTTTAGCTAATATAGCAAGATTTTATAAATTTGATCCAGAAGAAGCAATTGCCATGACAAATCAAAAGTTCGTAAGACGTTTTCAATTTATAGAAACAGAACTAAGAAAACAAGGGTTAAAGATAGAAGAGCAAACCCTTGAAGAACTTGATGCAATCTGGGAAAAAGCAAAACAAGCAGGACTGTAACTTTATTTAGCAGAAGTTACATTCTAGTATGGAACCAATGTTAATAAAGTTACAAAATTTTGGGAACGTCAAATAATGACTAAATAAATTTATAAGCCTCCGGCGGATGCCATGATTTTTCAAAGGAAGTTTTTCGAGCAGTAAGATTAAAGACTAAAAATGCCAAGTCCTGTGGCAACGTCTTTATGAACCACTTCCTGTTGGCCTAAAAATCAGGCGCAAATACGCCAAGGCGCACTTGATTAGAGGAAAGAGGTGAAATCATGCGTTTGGATAAATTCTTAAAAGTTTCTCGACTAATCAAACGACGCACGTTAGCAAAAGAGGTTGCAGACCAAGGCAGAATCCTCATTAATGGAATAGCTGCAAAGGCAAGTAGCAATGTGAAAATAGGTGATGAGTTAACAATCCGTTTTGGTCAGAAAATAGTAACTGTGAAAATCGAAGATCTACAAGAAACAACAAAAAAAGAAGATGCAAATAAGCTTTATTCCATCGTGAAAGAGGAAAAAGTAGAAGCATAAACATTTGATAATCTACCTAAGGCTTGTTCTAAACTCACCCACATTCTCATACATTTTACTATTAAACAAGTGGTTATTTTGATCACTTAAGTATGAATGTGGGGGTTAGAAGATGAACCAATACTACGATGGAACGCCGCCTAATAAAGGAACCGTGCAAGAACATGATGTGATTATGAGAAGTCGTAAGCTTCTTGACATAACAGGTGTAAAGCAAGTGGAAAGCTTTGATAATGAAGAATTTTTACTTGAGACTGTTATGGGTTTCCTAGCAATTCGTGGCCAAAACCTGCAAATGAAGAATCTAGATGTGGAAAAAGGTATTGTATCAATCAAAGGAAGAGTCTATGACATTAGTTATTTGGACGATCATTCGACGGAGAAGGCTAAAGGATTCTTTGGCAAGTTATTTAGATGACCCTGTCAACCCAGTTCTATACATTGCTTGCAATGATTTGTATGGGAGGTTGGCTAGGGGCCTCTCTTGATACATACCAACGTTTTTTAAATCGTTCAAGACGAAAGTATTTCTTTGTTTTTATCAATGACATTTTATTTTGGATTGTACAAGGCCTATTGTTCTTTTATACACTTTTACTAGTAAATGAGGGTGAACTGCGATTTTATGTGTTTATTGCGATATTATGTGGATTTGCAGCTTATCAAAGTTTAATAAAGTCATTTTATGTTAAGGCACTAGAACACATCATACAAGCCTTCATACGTCTTTATGAGTTCTTACTCCGTATGGGCGAATTCCTTATCATTCGACCAATTAAAATGTTGTATCAACTCATTATCGTGATTCTGCTGGGTATCTTGAATATTTTACTCGTTCTCGGGAAAATTCTTCTAAAAACCTGTTGGATATTAATCAAAATCTGTTTTGCACCAATCAAGTGGATTGGAATTATCATCTGGAGGCTGATGCCGTCGGCCGTTACGAAAAATGTAGAAAAGATTTTTTGGAAATGTGCAGGATTTTTAAAAAAGGTAGAGAATATCAAACCTATACTGATAAAATGGTGGAAGAAGATTAGGAAACAATAGGAGGCATTCTCTACAATGAGTGCAGTTCGAAAGAAAAACGTAACACAATTACAATCAACATATATGGAAAAATATAAACAGCAAGAAGAAGCCCTTCAAGTGAAACGAAAAGGCTTGATTAGAAGATTGATTGCATTTGCTATCTTAGTTGCAATCATTTCTTATGGGCTTGTTTCAATGGTTCTGTCACAACATAAGACGATGAATGAAAAAGTTGCTGAGAAGGAAAAACTACAAGAACAACTCACCGCACTAAAAGATGAGCAGGTACTTCTTGAAGAGGAAATCGTAAAACTCAACAATGATGAGTATATCGAAAAAATAATCCGCAGGGATTATTTTCTATCTAAGGAAGGCGAAATTATTTTTAAAGTGGGAGATGGGTCTTAGTCTTATTGACACTCGTTTTTTATATTATGTATAATGTATATAAATGATTTTGTTCAAATTTAAGGAGGAGCATTTTTTTTATGTCAATTGAAGTAGGCAGCAAGGTTCAAGGGAAGGTAACAGGAATTACGAATTTTGGAGCGTTTGTGGAGCTGCCAGAAGGCTCAACTGGTCTTGTCCATATTAGTGAAGTCGCTGACAATTATGTTAAAGACATTAATGAGCATTTAAAAGTTGGTGACCAAGTAGAGGTCAAGGTAATAAACGTTGAGAAAGATGGAAAGATTGGATTATCTATTAAAAAAGCTAAAGAGAATCCGAATCCACAACCACAGCGTCCACGTCACAATGGTCCACGTAATAACCGAAACGACCAACGTAATAACAATAAAACTGAAAGCTTTGAACAAAAAATGAATCGCTTTCTAAAAGACAGTGAAGATCGTCTATCTTCCTTAAAGCGTAACACCGAGTCAAAACGAGGTGGACGTGGAGCGAGAAGAGGATAACCTGCTGCTGTAGCTCTATATATAAATTTAAAAGCACCCAATTTGGGTGCTTTTTGTATGCCTTTTTTAGGAAACGGGTTGTTTTATCAGGAATGCAATTATTACAACATAATAACAAAAAAACAGTGTGAAAATCTCACACTGTTTCAGATGACCCGTACGGGATTCGAACCCGTGTTACCGCCGTGAAAGGGCGGTGTCTTAACCGCTTGACCAACGGGCCTAATTATTATGGTAGCGGCGGAGGGGATCGAACCCCCGACCTCACGGGTATGAACCGTACGCTCTAGCCAGCTGAGCTACACCGCCATAGGATAAATGAGTACTGAATAAGTATATTTTCTAAAAGAGTTAATATGTTCCTTCCTCTTCAAGTAAATTCGAAGATGATTGATGCGTCGGAACAACTCGTAGATGATTCATGGAAGTTTTGCTCGTCGCTCTAGCCAGCTGAGCTACACCGCCATAGGATAAATGAGTGCAAAAATTTATAAAATACCTGAGTTCGACAAACTCTGTCTCAAACTCTAGTAAGTAAGCACAAGTTATATAATACCTTCTGTCTATTCATTCGTCAATATTTTTTGTATTGAAGAAAAATAATACAAAAATTCGCACAATACAAACGATATTCTATGAAATTCTCCGCAAACGGATTAAATTACACTCCTATAATTCGTCATATGACATTTATTTTGTAGGAATACTGGACAAGCAGTCGAATGATTTTTCCGTTTGCTCCTGTTGTTTTGACAAAATACGTATTTCATCAACTGTATAATAACAGACAACTATTAAATACGGGGAGTGTTTGTAAATGGAAAGAATAGAGAGGAATTTAAGTGCGCCCATTACAGATGTAGCCATTGAAAAAACGCAGGACACTGTGTCTAAATGGTTTCAGCGTTTTCAAGCCAAACTTATAAATCTATTTCTACTAAAAGGGCTTTTACTAGTAGTTGTCGGGTTTTTATTAGGACGAGCTCTTATCCTGAATGAATTAACCCCCTTCGCATTACCCTTTTTCGCAGCAGTCTTTATGATGAAAAAAGGGAAGGCAGGAATAGCGATGGCAGCTGTTGTCGCGGGATCGTTTACCCTTTCGGCTGATGTGACTATTTTCACATTTTTATCCATAGCCTTTTTTCTTGTAATCTATAAGGTTCTTCAGAGGTTTAAGGTTGATTTGATTAAAGCGTTGCCAACACTTGTGTTAATTTCATCGGCAATCACTAAGGCGGGAATTCTTTATCTTACACAAGGTGCAATTACAATACATGATGGGGTAATGATCGGTGTTGGCTCGGGTCTAGCCTTTATATTAACCTTAATATTTCTGCAAAGCGTACCATTATTAACAGAGAAACGAAGGAGACAATCGTTTAAAACGGAAGAAGTTATTTGTTTAATTATTTTAATTGCCTCTGTGTTAACAGGAACAATGGGCTGGCTCGTATACGAGATGTCCATTTCAAATATCCTTTCTAGGTATGTCGTCCTTTTGTTTGCGTTTGTAGCAGGAGCGACCATTGGATCCACTGTTGGGGTTGTAACGGGTCTAATTTTAAGTCTAGCTAATGTGACGAGCTTGTACCAAATGAGTCTTCTCGCTTTTTCAGGTTTGCTAGGTGGCCTCTTAAAAGAAGGAAAAAAAGCTGGAGTGGCACTTGGATTAATTGTAGGAACACTCTTAATTGGCCTTTACGGAGAAGGTGCGAGTCAAATTATTCCTACTTTATATGAATCTGGTGTAGCAATTTTTTTATTTTTACTGACGCCTAAAGGTTTAATAAGTAAAGTAGCGAAGAATATTCCAGGCACACCGGAGCATAGTGCAGAACAGCAGCAATACCTTCGTAAAATTCGTGATGTAACAGCTCATCGCGTTTCGCAATTTTCAACTGTGTTTGAAGCTTTATCTAATAGTTTTTCAGAATACGGATATCCCGTTGAAGATGAGGATAAGGACCGTGAAGTCGATCTGTTTCTAAGCAATGTAACAGAAAAAACGTGCCAATCGTGTTTCAAAAAGGAGGCGTGCTGGTCCAAGAACTTTAATAAAACATATGATTACATGAAAGATATTATGCATGGTTGTGAAACAAATTCTCTCATGTATAATCACAAACTTACGAGAGACTGGGAAAAGCATTGTGTACGATCGAAAAAAGTAATTGAAGCGGTCGAACAGGAATTTACGTATTATCAAGCAAATCAAAAGCTTAAGAAACAAGTAAAGGAGAGTAGAAAACTAGTAGCCGATCAATTATTAGGTGTGTCTCAGGTAATGAGTGATTTTGCCAAGGAGATTCAACGCGAGGGTGAAAACCATCATTTGTTAGAGGAGCAAATACTTGATGCCTTACAATCATTTGGAATTCAAATAGGCCATGTAGAGATTTATAGTGTGGAGCAAGGAAATGTAGATATTGAATTAAGTATTCCATATTGCAATGGAAGTGGGGAGTGTGAAAAGTTAATTGCACCAATGCTATCCGATATTCTTGAAGAAACAATTCTCGTAAAAAGGGAGGAATGCTCAGCTTATCCAAACGGATTTTGTCACGTAACCCTAGGCTCGGCAAAAGCCTATGTCATTGATACAGGTGCTGCCCATGCTGCCAAGGGTGGAGGACTTGTATCGGGCGACAGTTATTCAACAATTGAATTAGGAGTTGGAAAGCATGCGGTAGCCATCAGTGATGGAATGGGCAATGGAGAGCGTGCCCATTACGAAAGCAATGAAACTTTGGAGTTATTAAAGAAAATCCTCCAATCTGGTATTGAAGAGAAAGTCGCGATTAAATCAGTCAACTCCATACTCTCATTACGAACAACAGATGAAATATTCTCAACGCTAGATTTAGCGGTTATTGATCTTCAAGACGCAAGTGCAAAGTTCTTAAAAATCGGCTCGACGCCAAGTTATATAAAGAGAGGAGACAAAATTAGTAAAATACAGGCAAGTAATCTACCAATGGGAATCATTGAGGACTTTGAAGTGGAGGTAGTTGATGAACAATTAAAGGCTGGTGACCTTTTAATCATGATGAGCGATGGCATTTTTGAAGGTCCAAAGCATGTCGAAAATCATGATATGTGGATGAAACGTAAAATAAAAGAAATCCAAACGAATGACCCGCAAGAGATTGCAGATTTGATTATGGAGGAGGTTATCCGCACTAGATCGGGGCAAATTGAAGATGATATGACAATTGTTGTGACAAAGATAAAACATAATACACCAAAATGGGCAGCCATCCCAGCGTATGCGTACCAGAAAACAAAGAGCAAGGCGATTTGATTCTATCGAAAGGGGTTTAAAAGACTATTATTTTGTCCATCCTGTTACTAACTTTAAATCAGTTGGAGGGGATGGAACGTGCAAAAAGGCACATTGAAGCAAATTCTATTAATTACGGATGGTTGTTCAAACCAAGGGGAAGATCCGATTGCAATGGCTGCTCTTGCTAGAGAGCAGGGAATTACGATTAATGTTATTGGGGTAGTAGAGCAGGATACGATTGATGAACAAGGAATGCAGGAAATAGAAGGTATGGCAACTGCTGGTGGAGGCGTAAGCCAAATCGTTTATTCCACTCAGTTATCACAAACTGTTCAAATGGTAACAAAGCAAGCGATGACCCAAACCCTACAAGGGGTGGTCAACAAGGAGCTTCAGCAAATCCTTGGATCGAAGACATCAATGGAGGACCTTCCGCCAGAGAAACGTGGAGAAGTAATGGAGGTAGTTGATGAGCTTGGTGAAACGGTTGATTTAGAGGTTTTAGTTTTAGTGGATACGAGTGCAAGTATGAAGCACAAGTTGCCAACAGTAAAAGAAGCCTTACTGGATCTCTCAATTAGTCTAAATTCGAGAATGGGAGACAATCAATTTTCTGTGTTTGTATTTCCTGGGAAAAAAGTCGAAGTCGAAAGGGTATTAGATTGGACGCCAAGACTAGAATCTTTATCTAGTATTTTTCCAAAGCTAACAACCGGTGGAATCACGCCAACTGGTCCAGCAATTCGTGAATCACTTACCCACTTCAAGAAAAAAAGATCATTAAGGAGCTTGTTGTCTCGTGATGATGAACAATACTACGAAGAGTCAGGTATGTAAGGTTTCCCCTGGTACTGTTATCACTGGAAAATGGCATAAAAAATCATATCGTATTGTGAGACCTTTAGGACAAGGTGCCAATGGTATTGTCTATTTAGCGGAAAGTATGAATGGCCCTGTGGCTTTAAAAATAAGTGAAAATGGCGTAACAATTACGTCAGAGGTGAATGTACTTAAACACTTTTCAAAGGTCCAAGGCTCTGCCCTTGGACCTTCTTTTATAGATGTTGATGATTGGATAAGACCGGGTGTCACCAGCCCAATCTCCTTTTATGTAATGGAATATATTCGAGGAGAAAGTTTTTTGTCTTTCATTGAAAAAAGAGGAAAAGAATGGACGGGAATCCTATGTTTGCAGTTACTAGCTGATTTAGACCGTCTCCATCAAGAAGGGTGGGTATTTGGCGACTTAAAACCGGATAATCTCCTTGTTGCTGGAAACCCGCCTAAAATAAGATGTATCGACGTTGGTGGAACAACTGTGCAAGGTAGAGCTATTAAGGAGTTTACCGAATTTTTTGACCGTGGATATTGGGGAGCGGGCTCGAGAAAAGCAGAACCTTCCTATGATTTATTTGCAGTTGCAATGATTATCATTAATACAGCCTATCCAAACCGGTTTACAAGAACAGACCAACCTGTAAACCAACTTAAATCTATTATTGCAAATACGGAGTCTCTACGAAAAATAGATACGGTCCTTTATCAAGCGATAGACGGAAAATATCTGCGCGCTCAAGACATGAGAAAAGATCTAGTTATGAAGTTAAGCCAAGCTAGTAAGGGGCATGCTTCTGTTCAAAAAACACGGGCAGCAAGAAAGCCACAAACGAAGACTATACCAACAAGAAGTAATCATTCTAATCCAAATCTATCGAGGGTGAATAAACAACCAAAGCCAAAAAAACAAAAGGGCGGCGTTCTTGAAACGGTATTATTGCTTCTCTTTGTATCACTGGGATATCTACTTTATCTGTATGGACAAGTTCTGTAAAATTGCTTTGGAAAGTGATACGATAAATGTATTCTTTAGTTCCGTAAAAAGGATTGGTCCGACAATGATTGAAAAAGTAAACCAGTTTATTGAGAAACATGAATTAATAAAGAAGGAATCCACAATAATAGTAGGGGTATCCGGTGGCCCGGATTCCCTTGCTTTACTGCATTATTTGTATCATCATCAAAAGGGTTCATATTCAACACTTATTGCTGCCCATGTTGACCACATGTTCAGAGGGAAAGAATCAGAGGAGGATTTACTGTTCGTAAAGGGGTTTTGTGAGGAGTATAAAATTCCTTTTGAATCAATCCAATTCGATGTCACATCCTATAAAAAGAAACACAGTTTAAGTTCCCAGGTAGCTGCCAGAGAAATAAGGTATCATTTTTTTGATGAACTTATGAGAAAATATAAAGCAGATCATTTAGCACTTGGACATCATGGGGATGATCAAATTGAAACGATTCTAATGAGATTGGTAAGAGGCAGTAAAGGAATCGGGTATGCGGGTATACAAATAAACCGCCCCTTTTCATGCGGAACGATTATTCGTCCATTTTTAGCAGTAACAAGAACTGAAATTGAAGAGTATTGCCTCAAAATGAATCTTATTCCAAGACGCGATCCTTCTAATGAAAAAGACGACTATGTACGAAATCGATTTAGACATCATGTTCTTCCATTTTTAAAACAGGAAAATTCTGCGGTACATGAGCATTTTTTGCGATTTAGTCAATACATTACAGAGGATAATCAGGTTTTAGATGAATTAACAAGTGAGAAAATGAATAAAGTAATGAAAAGGAATGAAGGTAACGAAATAGAGATTGAAATATCTACCTTTTTAGCAATGCCAAAATCTTTACAAAGAAGAGGGATTCAACTAATATTAAACTATCTCTACAAAGAACTTCCTCCTTCTCTTTCTGCCATACATATCGACAATTTGTTAACTTTCTTGGAGAGTAGCCATCCATCCGGAGAATTGCATTTTCCTTCGGGGTTACGAATTGTAAAATCTTATGATAGTTGTACATATACTTATACGGATTATAAGGATAACGTAAGCCCCTATCGATTCCAGATTGATTCACCTGGGCTTTATAAACTTGAAGATGGTAGTGAGATAAAGAGTCAAGTGTGGAGGAACTATCCTAGAGGCTTGGTCGGAAATGACTGTTTCGTCGTCGATCCAGACAAAATCCAATTGCCCATTTATGTCCGTACGAGAAAAATCGGAGATAAAATGACGCTAAAAGGAATGAATGGTTCTAAAAAAGTGAAGGATATCTTCATCGATGAAAAAATACCCCTTCACCGGCGTAATTTCTGGCCGATAGTCGAGGATGAACAAGGAGAGATTTTGTGGCTTCCAGGATTGAAAAAGTCATCACATGAAGCAACATGTAAAACAAAATCACACTATATCGTACTACAATACACGCAATGATTTTAGGGGGCTTTAAAGAATGAAGCAGGATATTGAGAAGGTTTTATTTTCCGAGGAAGAATTACAGCAAAAAATTAAAGAATTAGGTAATACTTTAACAGAGGACTATAAGGATAAATTTCCTTTAGCAATTGGAATACTAAAAGGAGCTATGCCTTTTATGGGCGATCTGTTAAAGAGGGTAGATACACACTTAGAAATGGATTTTATGGATGTGTCAAGCTACGGAAACTCAACCGTATCTTCTGGAGAGGTAAAAATCATCAAGGACTTGGATACTTCTGTAGAGGGAAGAGATATTCTGGTAATTGAAGATATTATCGATAGTGGTTTAACACTAAGTTATATCGTTGAATTATTCCGTTATCGCAAGGCAAAATCCATTAAAATTGTTACACTTTTGGATAAGCCTACTGGAAGAAAGGCTGATATTAATGCAGACTATGTTGGATTTATCGTTCCTGATGAGTTTGTTGTTGGTTACGGTCTCGACTATGCTGAGAAGTACCGTAATCTGCCGTACATCGGAGTTTTAAAACCTGAGGTCTATTCAAAATAAGTTTTTTGGAAAAACTGACCCTTTTTTGAAACCTATTGGCAGGTTAAACGTAAATCATTTGAATAGCAATTATTATCTATGATACTATTTACTATAGTTTGTTCACCGCGGGAGGAGGTAAGGGATGAATCGGATTTTTAGAAATGTCATATTCTATTTACTCATATTTTTAGTCATAATCGGAGTGGTTAGCTTCTTCCAAGGAGCCAATGGCCAGCCTGAAGTGATGAAATATGGAAAGTTTGTTGAACATCTCGAAACAGGAGATGTAAAAAATATCACGGTACAACCCGAAAGAGGCGTCTTTGAAGTAAGAGGCCAATTAAATGGCTACAAAGAGGATCAATATTTTGTAACAAATATTATCGGAAGCCAAAAAGAAGTAGATCGGATTTATGAAGCGGCGAAGAACGCAGACGTAGATATACTTAAAGCGAAGGAAACAAGCGGCTGGGTAACCTTCTTTACGTCGATTATCCCATTTGTTATCATCTTTATTTTATTCTTCTTCCTACTTAACCAAGCCCAAGGCGGCGGCAGTAGGGTTATGAACTTCGGTAAGAGTAAAGCGAAGCTATATAGCGAAGAAAAGAAAAAGGTTAGATTTAAAGATGTTGCAGGAGCGGACGAAGAGAAGCAAGAGCTTATTGAAGTAGTTGAGTTTTTGAAAGACCCTCGGAAATTTGCTGATCTAGGTGCAAGAATTCCAAAAGGGATCCTTCTTGTTGGACCTCCTGGAACAGGTAAAACATTGCTTGCCCGTGCTGCTGCTGGTGAAGCGGGAGTTCCATTCTTCTCAATCAGTGGTTCAGATTTCGTTGAAATGTTCGTAGGGGTTGGTGCTTCACGTGTACGTGACTTATTTGAAAATGCTAAGAAAAATGCGCCATGTATCATTTTTATAGATGAAATTGACGCAGTTGGACGTCAGCGTGGTGCTGGTCTTGGTGGCGGTCATGATGAGCGTGAGCAAACCTTAAACCAATTGCTAGTTGAGATGGACGGATTCGGTGCAAACGAAGGAATCATCATCGTTGCAGCAACAAACCGCCCAGACATTCTAGACCCTGCCCTTCTACGTCCAGGACGTTTTGACCGTCAAATCACAGTTGACCGTCCGGATGTTAAAGGAAGAGAAGCGGTTTTACGAGTTCATGCTCGTAATAAGCCTTTTGATGAATCGGTTGATCTAAAAGCTATCGCTGCAAGAACTCCAGGATTCTCAGGTGCAGACCTAGAAAACTTACTTAATGAAGCAGCACTCGTTGCTGCTCGACAAAACAAGAAGAAAATTGATATGGCAGATCTTGATGAAGCGTCAGACCGCGTAATTGCGGGTCCAGCGAAAAAGAACCGTGTCATTTCGAAAAAAGAACGCAATATCGTGGCGTTCCACGAAGCGGGACATACCGTTATTGGAATGGTGCTTGATGAAGCGGATATGGTTCACAAGGTAACGATTGTGCCTCGTGGTCAAGCCGGCGGTTATGCAGTAATGCTTCCTAAGGAAGATCGTTACTTCATGACAAAACCTGAACTGTTAGATAAAATCACTGGTCTATTAGGTGGTCGTGTAGCAGAAGAAATTACATTTGGAGAAGTGAGTACAGGTGCTCATAATGACTTCCAACGTGCTACAGGTATTGCTCGTAAAATGGTTACCGAATATGGAATGAGTGAAAAATTAGGTCCTCTTCAATTTGGTCAAGCGCAGGGTGGTCAAGTGTTCTTAGGACGCGATATCCACAATGAGCAAAACTATAGTGATGCTATTGCACACGAAATTGATCTTGAAATTCAACGCTTTATTAAGGAAAGCTACGAGAAAGCTCGCAAGATCCTTACAGAAAATCAAGATAAACTTAAGCTTATCGCAGAGACATTACTTGAGGTTGAAACATTAGATGCTGCCCAAATCAAGAGCTTATTCGAAGAAGGTAAATTACCTGACCGACCAGTAGCGATTGAAGGAACAGACAAACCAAAAGAAGATGTAAAAGTTACAATTAACTCTAAAAAAGATAATGACGTAACTGAAGGCGAAAACAAGAATAAAGAAGAATAACGTAAGAGGTGTCTACAACAAAATGTAGACACCTTTTTGGTTTCGAGCAAACCCCCGACTGAGTAAAGTTAATTGTGGAATACTAAAAAGCAGGTGTGGTATGATGTTTGCAAAGTCATACGTTATATGTTGGGGGTACTTCATGATTTTCGTTTTTGATGTGGGAAACACGAATATGGTTTTAGGGGTATTTGAAAATAATGTATTAAAACATCATTGGAGAATTGAAACAAGCCGGAACAAAACAGAAGATGAATATGGACTTGTTATCAAGTCATTATTAGAACATGAAGGATTAACCTTCAAAGATATTAAGGGCATTATCATGTCCTCTGTCGTTCCGCCAATTATGTTTGCTCTGGAACGAATGTGTCTAAAGTATTTTGGTATAAAGCCTATGGTGGTTGGGCCAGGTATTAAAACAGGCCTAAATATAAAATATGATAACCCGAGGGAAGTGGGTGCTGATAGGATCGTCAATGCTGTTGCAGGCATTCATTTATATGGAAGTCCACTCATCATTGTTGATTTCGGTACAGCCACAACTTACTGCTACATAAATGAGAAGAAGCAATATATGGGAGGAGCGATTGCGCCCGGAATTGCCATTTCAACAGAGGCTTTATATTCAAGGGCTGCTAAATTGCCAAGAATTGAAATAGCCCGTCCAGAAGGTGTGATTGGAAGAAACACGGTGAGTGCGATGCAAGCAGGTATATTATTTGGTTACGTTGGTCAGGTTGAAGGTATAGTAGCCCGTATCAAAGCACAGGCGATTGAAAAACCAAAAGTAATTGCAACTGGTGGACTCGCTGCATTAATCGCTGCTGAATCACATGCGATTGATGAGGTTGACCCATTTTTAACATTAAAAGGCTTACAGCTTATCTATCAACGTAATATGGAAGCAAAAAGCTGACAACATCAACGAACAACATGAAAAGGAGAAAAACTATGAGTGATTATTTAATTAAGGCATTAGCCTATGATGGACAGGTTCGCGCATATGCGATAGATTCAACAGATACAGTTGCTGAGGCTCAAAGACGCCATTATACATGGCCGACTGCGTCTGCTGCACTTGGAAGAACGATGACTGCAGGTGTTATGTTAGGAGCCACCCTAAAGGGGGAAGTCAAGCTAACAATCAAAGTTGAGGGTGGAGGACCAATCGGAATTATCCTTGTCGATACAAATGCAAAAGGTGAAGTAAGAGGATATGTAACAAATCCACAAACGCATTTTGACTTAAATGAGCATGGGAAACTGGATGTAAGAAGAGCTGTAGGAACAGATGGCACTTTAACAGTTGTTAAGGATGTAGGCATGAGGGAACAATTTTCAGGTCAAGTTCCAATAGTATCAGGAGAATTAGGAGAGGATTTTACCTATTATCTTGTTACTTCAGAGCAGACTCCTTCATCAGTTGGAGTAGGGGTTTTAGTGAACCCAGATAATTCAATTTTAGCTGCTGGAGGTTTCCTCATTCAGCTTATGCCGGGTACTGATGAGGTTACAATATCTCGAATTGAAAAAAGATTACAAGAAATAGAACCAATCTCAAAAATGATTGAAAAGGGACTTACACCAGAGGACATCTTAGCAGAGATTATTGGCAAGGAACACCTTAAAATTCTTGAAAAGATGCCAGTGTCCTTTGTCTGCCCTTGCTCTAAAGAACGAATTGAACGTGCAATTATTAGCCTTGGCACAGATGAAATCGAGGCAATGATTGAAGAAGATGGTAAAGCAGAGGCACAATGTCATTTTTGTAATGAAAAGTATCATTTTTCAAAAGATGAGTTAATAGAATTAAAAAACCAGGCAAAGTAAGGTAATGGGAGATGGGAAGATGAATCGAAAGATATTGTGGTCAATTATTGCTGCTCTCGTTATCACTAACTGTTTGTCGATTGTATACTTTGCAGCAGCTAAGCCAGATGAAAAAACGATTAAGGCTTCAAAACCTGTTGTCGCTAGTGGGGAAGAAGAGGTGGTTGCGACAATTGGGGATACAACCATAACAAGACAACAATGGTTACATGAACTTGAAGGGCGATATGGAAAACAAATTTTAGAAGAAATGATTGATGAAGAAGTTGTTCGTCAGATGGCCGAAAAGCATGAGATTACTTTATCTGAAGATGCTGTTGATCGTGAATTAACGTTAATAAAGACGATGTATAATACGATTGATCATGAGAAAATAAATGACGAGCACTGGAAGGAACAAATCGAGTTAAGCATTTTATTAGAAGAACTTTTAACGAAGGATGCTGTTATTTCAGAAAACGAAATGAAACATTTCTATAAGGAAAACAAGCATCTATATGAAATTCCAAAGTCATACCACCTTTCCCATATTGTTGTGAAAACAAAGAAATCGGCGGAACAGGTTCGGGATGAACTAGAAAATGGTTCTAGCTTTTCAGCACTAGCAATGGAAAAATCGATTGATGAGTTTTCAGCAAATCGGGGTGGGGAACTCGGATATGTAAATGCAGAAAATGGATATGCACCAGATAACTATTTGGAAGTTGCTGAGAGCTTGAAGCCGAATGAGTGGAGTGAACCGATCAAAGTAGAGGATGGTTATGCAGTGGTTATTCTTCATGAGA
Source organism: Ferdinandcohnia sp. SAFN-114 (assembly GCF_059415045.1). Classification (NCBI taxonomy): domain Bacteria; kingdom Bacillati; phylum Bacillota; class Bacilli; order Caryophanales; family Bacillaceae; genus Ferdinandcohnia; species Ferdinandcohnia sp. SAFN-114. The sequence continues at coordinate 21,232 of NZ_JBPFDQ010000090.1, forward strand.
TCATTGATGCTGTAACCTATTCCTATGAGGATGTAAAGGATCAAATTAAGCGCCAAATCGCAATAGACCAAATGAATGGAACGATTTCAGTAGAGCCATTTTGGAAAGAACTTGATGTGAAGTGGTTCTATGAAAAACAACAGTAATTTTCAGAAAAAATTCACAAAACGCAAGCCGCAAATTCATTGACTTTTATGGGCGTAGTTGGTAAATTGTAGATAAAACCAATAAAAATAGTAGGGATTGAGGGTGGAATCATGACAAGAGTAGCAAATTCAATCTATGAGTTAATCGGTCAAACACCAGTTGTAAAGCTTAACCATTTAGTTGATGAAGATAGTGCTGATGTTTATGTGAAGCTTGAGTTCTTTAACCCAGGTAGCAGTGTAAAAGATAGAATTGCTTTAGCGATGATTGAAGCAGCAGAGAAAAAAGGGGAATTAAAACCTGGTGACACAATTATTGAGCCAACTAGTGGAAACACGGGTATCGGTTTAGCGATGGTAGCAGCTGCTAAAGGTTTAAAGGCAATCCTAGTAATGCCTGATACAATGAGTATGGAGCGTCGTAACCTCTTACGTGCATACGGAGCGGAGCTCGTTTTAACACCAGGTTCTGAAGGGATGAGAGGTGCTGTTAACAAGGCTGAAGAGCTTGTTAAAGAACATGGCTATTTCATGGCACAACAGTTTGATAATGAAGCAAACCCTGAAATTCACCGTTTAACGACTGGTAAAGAAATTGTTGAGCAGATGGGTGACCAATTAGATGCGTTTGTATCTGGTATTGGTACAGGTGGAACTATTACTGGAGCAGGTGTGGTATTAAAAGAGAAATATCCTAACATCCATATTGTTGCAGTAGAACCAGCTGACTCTGCAATTCTATCTGGTGGAAAACCAGGTCCTCACAAAATCCAGGGAATAGGTGCAAACTTTGTACCGAGCGTTCTAAACACTGAGATTTATGATGAAGTATTTACCGTTAAAAATGAAGAAGCAATCGAATATGCACGTCGTACAGGTCAAGAGGAAGGATTCCTTGTAGGTATCTCTTCTGGAGCGGCTATCTTTGCTGCACTTCAAGTTGCGAAAAAATTAGGTAAAGGCAAGAAAGTACTTGCGGTCGTCCCAGATAATGGTGAGCGTTACTTAAGTACAGTTCTTTATCAATTTGATGAGCAATAATTCAACATACAAAAGAGGCTGGGACAAAACCCTCCTCTGAAATGAAAAAGCCTGTGGAATTTTACCATGAGTAAAATTTCACAGGCTT
>NZ_JBPFDQ010000091.1:0-7151 GCF_059415045.1 Ferdinandcohnia sp. SAFN-114
CAGAGCCGTACTGATTTTACCTTACCGTGTCTGAAGTAACCCCGACTTCGGACAGAGTTGCGCCTATTTATCCTTTGCTTGTCCGAAGATACTCAAACTTCGGACAAAGCCGCGCTAGTTTTGCTTTTGCTTGTCCGAAGACCCCCAAACTTCGGACAGAGCCACGCTGGTTTTGCCTTTGATTGTCCGAAGATCCCCGAACTTCGGACAGAGTTGCGCTGATTCTGCCTTTGCTTGTCCGAAGTACTTAAAACTTTATTTTCATGAGCATCATTTCTATAATGGTATGTACTATGTAAAAAGAGAGAGGGATTCAAATTAATATTCTATGGGATTTTGACGGAACATTGTTTAACACCTATCCAGCATTGGTCAAGGGTTTTATCCATTTAAGCGGCAAGGATTTGAATCCGAGTGAGGTTCTGAAGTGGCTAAAGGTTAACTCAAAAGTGGCCTTTCAGCAATATGGAATTGATGAAAGTAAGCGAGAGGAATATATCAAGCTTTATAATCAATACTCCTTTGACAGCCGGCCGTTTGAACAGCTAGAAGAGGTTTTACAAATTGCAGATGACAATTTTATCGTCACGCACCGTGACAAGGAGTCCACACTGTTCCTTCTGGAAAAATTTAAGTTGTTACATTATTTTAAGGTGGTTGTTTCAGTCGAGGAAGAGGGCTTTGAGAGGAAGCCACATGTAGCCTCATATCAACATGTCATCAAGGATTATCCGATTGATTTAGTGATCGGTGATCGTGAGCTAGATTTAATTCCTGCTAGAGAATTAGGAATCAAAACTGTTGCCTTTGAAAATCAGGAGATTGAGGCAGATTTTCACATTGATAACTATGCTGAGTTCAAAACGAGAGTACTTCCTTATTTATCATAAGTACCTCTCAGGGGAAAATACAAAAACGCACGATGATTCGTGCGTTTTTACAAGTAGTATTTTAAGGAATAACGTAAGAAAATAAATCAGCAATATCTAGTTATCATCACGATACCCAAAGTCTGTTACTTCCATTTTAATTGAGTAATGAATCGGTACTTCTGAAAAAACTTCATCCCAATTATTTTTAACCTTTTGCCATAGTTGGGGGTACTTAATCCTTACTTGATTGCCAAATCCAGCTACATCTACCTGTAAATCCTTCTGTATTGTTTTAATCGCATTTTTAATAATCTTTTCTGTCTCCAGCTCAATCAGCTTTTCGATGTCATTTATAAAGGCTGGCGTTTTTGATAAGTTCATCCAGCTTTCAGATATACGTCCTGTTGAATGAATATCGAGTTCAAATGAGATCTTATCCTTATTTATAATAGGGATTATTTTAGTCGTTAGTTCTTCAACTTCGTAAATGAATACCTCACCTGAAGTTTCATCAGTCGCTTTTATAAGGCCGCCTGTTGTCTTCCTTTTTAGCAAGCTTATACCATGTAACACATCTTCATTAATGGTTGCTAAAAGTAGATTGTTTTTTCCATTAATAATTGCTGCACCGGATAATTTTATTTCACCATCTACAGAGTAAATATTTTGTAACAAATAACTCTCTCCAGAGTTAAATTTTCCTTTTAATTTTGACAACGACATAGGTTCTAGAATTTTAATATTCCGATAAGAATTATCGATCATTCCGCTTAGCCTAAAAGCGGGGATAATTTCAGTTGTATTGGATTCAAGAACCTCTTTGGCCGGACCGTTACTTACAAATACTAAACAACTAGGTCTTAATTCATTATCCCAAAGATAGTAATCAAGCAGCTCTTTTAGAGATTTTTGCTTTAATAGTTCTGAATTTATAACAATCACCTTTGTATGTAGAAATGTAACGGGTCTTTCTTGCCTTAAAGATAAATCTCTAACCATTTGATGGTTAGAATCTCCACTTTCGGATATATTAATATACTTTTTCTTTCCCGCACCCTGTGCTTCTGGTTTGGTAGTAGCTATATTCACATATTGATACGTAACTGTTATTTCGTCTTTCTTTTTATAAGTTGCACCTTTCATTTCAAAATCTTTCTCTTCGGAAGGTTCCTCGCCTTTATCTATAGCTATTCCTACATTAAAAGTGAGATCTTCAATTTCTTTACTGCTCCAACAGCCAGAAAGAGAAAATAACATGGCAACGGCTAGTGCAATTTTTAATTTACGACGAAGAAGATTGATCATTAGATGATACCTTCCATTTAGCCATTAATAATAAAAAAAGAGGAATAACTGTAAAAAAGACTATAGAGATCTTGCCAATATAATCCCCCAACTTGAACACCTCAAAAATAGACTTAGGGATTGAAGAAATGATATAAATGATAGCTGGTAGTACTAATAAGACCAACCGTGATTCCCTCTTTAATAGTTGGTTTAATCCCAAAGCAGATGAAAAGTAGGTAATACAAAACGTAGAAAAAATCTGCATGGTCCATATAACAAGGAGAAATGACTCAAACCGCTCAAATATCAAACCTTCTATTTCATAGCTTCTGATAAGTTCTAGTGTTGGCCAAGTCTGATGAAAAACTCCATTTACCGATAGGGCACCAATAACCATTACCACCGTAATCAAGGAAAATACGGTTGGAATGGCAACGCCGATTATGATCAATTTAACTGCCTTTTTAGGTTCTTCCATAAATGCTACTAGCAGAAGCATGATCTCAGCCCCAATAAACGTGATTATGGTGGATTTAACCCCTTTCGTTATTGGAAGTATTCCTTCCCCAAGAAAAGGTCGTAGATTGTCAGGCTCAATAATTTTGAAACTCATCATTATAATTATTAAGAAAAAAAACACTGTTATAGGGAAAATGATTTCAAACATGCGTGCTAAAGATGTAATGCCACCCGCTAAAAGGTATACACCTATCCAAAGGAATGGCATCGTTATCGCCCATCTAGGTGTTTCCTCAAGAAGGAGGTAACTAGTAACTTCTACTAAAACCCTAAGTTCAAATGCTGCTATTGTAAGGAAATAAACAATCAAAAAACAACTAAGTAGGGTTCCAAATACTTTGCCTAGTAGTTCGGGACAGTATTGGTAAAAGGTTTTTTCTGGGAAACGTTGACTAAGCTTCACCATAATTATCCCTAATAGGATTGAGATTACGCCGCCTAATAGAACACTAATCCATGCATCTGGAGTTTTCACCGCTTCCACACTCGTTCTGGGAAGGGTAAGTATTCCTGCTGCAAGTATATAATTGGTTATGATGACAACGGTCTGGACATTTGTAATTTTATTTTTTTTAAGTGTAAACATCCTATTCCTTCTTTCTATTTCTTGCGCTTAGGATCTTTAGTTTCTAGAATGCTTGGGCGTCGTTGCATCATAGCGATAGGAGCTCTTATTAAGAAGTCTTTCATATCTTTAAACCTGAAAGGAACTGCAGGGCTAGTATAGGGAACCCCAAAACTTTCAAGCCTAACTAAATGGCTGCATAAAAGAAGGAAAAATAAAGTGACTCCATATAGTCCTAAGGTCGCTGCAAAAATCATGGAAACGAAACGTAAATATCGTAGTGCAATTCCAGCGTTATACTGTGGTATGGCAAAGGAAGAGATGGCTGTTAAGGCAACCACAATAATCATAATGGAGCTGACAATACCTGCTCTTACCGCTGCTTCACCTATGATAAGACCTCCAACAATTCCAATAGCTTGTCCTATTGGTTTCGGAAGTCGCAGACCTGCTTCTCTAAGAATCTCAATTGATATCTCCATCATCAAAGCTTCGATAAACGCTGGAAAAGGTACTCCTTCACGAGAGCCGGCAATAGACATTGCTAGTTTAGTTGGAATTAAACCAGGATGAAAAGAAATAAATGATATATATAAGGATGGTCCCAATAAAGAGATGATTGCAGCCATTAACCTAAGATTGCGTACCAACGTTCCGGGTATCCATCTTTCATAATAATCATCAGGTGATTGCAGCAACATACTAAAGGTTACGGGCGCAATCAGTGCAAAGGGTGAACCATCCAGAAGTATGGCAACACGACCTTCCATAAGAGCAGCCATGACTCGATCGGGCCTTTCAGTACTTTGTACTTGAGGGAATGGGCTTAGGAAGTTATCTTCAACCAACTGTTCAACATATCCAGAATCGGCTACATAATCTATGTCAATTTTATTAATCCTTCTTTTGATTTCTTCCAAGAGTCTAGGATTTACAATTTCATTTAAATAAGAGATTACCAATGACTTTTTTGCTCGTTTGCCAACAGGAAGTTCAAGCATTATTAAATCTTTATTCTCTGCACTGTTTCGAAGAATTCCCATATTCACACTCAGAGATTCAGTGAATCCGAGCCTTGGACCACGAACGACTGATTCAGAAGGAGGTTCCTCTATGCTGCGTGTTTTTTCTTCTTTTATTCCCAAAAGCAATGCGTTCTCACAACCATCAATTAGTAAAGCCGCATCGCCTGTTAGAATTTTAGAAGTTACATTTTCAATGGAATTCGTATCTTTAATTTCACTAATTGGTAATAGATATTTCTTAATAAAATCTATTTTTCCCGTTAATTTCAATAGTTCAAGATCATCTGAATCAAACGGTTCTAATAATACTGGTAGAATGTCTTTGTCGATTGTTTTCCTGTTACATAAGCCATTTAAAAAGATAAGTAGGCAAGACACATTCGACTTTTTAAGTTTAAACTCCCTAAATAGAACGTCTGAATTTTTACCTAACCTCTCCTGTAGTAATGCTTTATCTAACTCCAGTACCCCTATGAAATTAGGATTTGAACTGGGTGTCTTTTTGCCATCCCGCCTCATCACTATTTCACTTCTCCTTAATTCTCTTTATAGAATCAAAAGTTCGGGATAGTAAAAAAGGTACAAAAAATACAATAAAAGCTTGTAAAAACACCGTCCACTCTGGGAAATAGGCAATCACATTCTTCAAAGTTATTCCACCTTATGATGTAAGTAGTTTTAAATTATCTTAACCTTGTTAAAGGGAATTATTCACATATTCAGTAAATGAAGGGGGTATAAAATAGGAAGTTGAAATCTCTTTACTTGTAGATTCTACTAAGGATTGACCTACGATAAGAAAGCAAGGTCTTCAAAAATCAAAAGGAGAACAAGATTATGTTAAAATGAATGAAAAGATCCAATATACTGGAGTACATAAAGGATAAAAAATAGTTAAAATAGAACTAAATACTGTATAAAAGGAGTAACCCATGAAGCACGAATGGAGAAAGCATGAGAAAAATTTATATGTACCCAAAAGCAAACCAGAACTGGTAACGGTACCTGAACAAAAATTTTTCATGATAAAGGGAAAAGGGAATCCGAATAGTGAGGAATTCTCAGAGAAAATAAATGTTCTTTATTCATTATCTTATGCAGTCAGAATGATGCCTAAAGGAGGATATACTCCTGAAGGATATTTTGAATATACAGTTTACCCTTTGGAGGGTATATGGGATTTGACCGAGGAGGGTAGGAAACTAACTACCTTAAATAAAGACGAATTGGTATATACGATCATGATTAGACAGCCAGAATTTGTTACCGAAGAAATTATTGAGAAGGCTTTTGAGAATGTGAGAAAGAAGAAGCCACATCCATTGCTAGAGGATGTAACTTTTGGAGTAATGGAAGATGGCTTATCTGTACAAATGCTTCATGTGGGTTCCTACGATGAGGAACCACAAAGTTTTGTGAAAATGAATGAATTTATTGAAACAAACAGTCTTGATAAAGTTACTCTTGTACATAGAGAAATTTATCTTTCCGATGCAAGAAAAGTAGAGCCAGCAAAGCTGAAAACGGTATTGAGATACAGAGTGAAGCCTAGAAACTAACCGAATATGTGCCATATATTAAAGAAGCAACAGGCCTTTTAGAGGGGCTTGTTGTTTTTTGTTATATCAATATAATAATCTCTAAATAAAAGTAATGCTACTAAAGAACTAAAAATCGTCATAGGACTAAGGTTTCATTTTTTGTGAATTACCTGTAGTTAGTTGACTTAGGTTTTATTTCAATATATCATTAATTCAAGATAATTAATTTTAAGATAATAAAGGAGACTTTCATATAATGAATATATTAGTAGTAAAAGCAAATAACCGTCCAGCTTCAGAAGCTGTTTCAAGTAAAATGTATGAGACTTTCATAAATAGCATTGAAGGTGTGAATGTAACAACTTACGATGTTTTTGCAGAAGACATGCCTTATCTTGGTCAAGATTTATTCAATGCTTTTGGTAAATTAGAATCAGGCGAAGAAATGACAGACGTAGAGCAACGTATTTTAGCTGCAAAACAAAAAGCAATGGATGCCGTAACAGCAGCAGATGTAGTTGTATTTGCATTCCCATTATGGAACTTAACAATTCCAGCTAAGTTACAAACATTCATCGACTATGTGTACCAAGCTGGATTCTCATTTAAATATGATGAAAATGGTCAAGCTGTACAATTATTGACTGACAAAAAAGCTGTTATTCTAAGTGCTCGTGGTGGTATATACTCAACACCTGAAGCAGCGCCAATGGAAATGGCTGCTACTTATATTAAGAATGTAGCTGGTGGCGTATTCGGAATGGAAATCATTGATGAAGTCATTATTGAAGGCCATGCTGCAGCACCAGATCAAGCTGACAAGATTGTAGCTGAAGGCTTAGAAAAAGTAGCAGCTGTTGCAAAAAAATTATCAGCAGTATTGGTTTAATCTATAAAGAGTAAAAACCCGTCTTTTAATATGACGGGTTTTCTCGTTATATTTGAGTTTCTCAATATTCTATGTATCTATCGTTTCTCTCTTTTTATGGATATTGCGAATGGTTCTATGCTGACAATCTAAAATAAGCATGCGCAATTGCTTTTTACGCATGCTTTAATCGCTTATCTGCTCAGAAATGACACGCAAATGGATGATTGTACCAATTATTGCATTTTTTGAAATCAACTTTCCCTTATTATGGATATTGCGAATGGTTAAATGCTGCCCATCTAAAAAAAGCATACGCAATTTCTTTTTACGCATGCTTTAATCGCTTATCTGCTCAGAAATAATACGCAAATGGATGATTGTACCAATTATTGCCTTTTTTGAAATCAACTTTCCCTTATTATGGATATTGCGAATGGTTAAATGCTGCCCATCTAAAAAAAGCATACGCAA
>NZ_JBPFDQ010000091.1:7251-22105 GCF_059415045.1 Ferdinandcohnia sp. SAFN-114
TTCCCTTATTATGGATATTGCGAATGGTTAAATGCTGCCCATCTAAAAAAAGCATACGCAATTGCTTTTTACGCATGCTTTTATCGCTTATCTGCTCAGAAATGATACGCAAATGGATGATTGTACCAATTATTTCATTTTTTTAAATCAACTTTCCCTTATTATGGATATTGCGAATGGTTAAATGCTGCCCATCTAAAAAAAGCATACGCAATTGCTTTTTACGCATGATTTAATCGCTTTTCTGCTCAGAAATGATACGCAAATGGATAATTATTCCTATTACTACCTTTATTGAAATCAGCTTTCCCATATTACGGATATTGCGAATGGTTCTATGTTGACAATCTTAAAAAAAGCGAACGCAATTGTTTTTTATCGACTAAGGATCTCATTATTCTTTAATTAACTTGTAAAGCTCTCCCATTTCTTTTTCAGATAGTATCATCGGCACTGGGTAAAGAGGGTTTGCTTCTTTTAAAGCCCGATCAACCATTAGCGGGATGTCCCGATCTACAATTCCACTTACCTTTTTAGGTATCTTCATATCCTCATTAAGCTTTTTAATGGCTTCGATAAATTTATTGGCCTTCTTTTCTTCGGAATCACTTAATTCGCTGATACCAATCAAATCGGCAAGTTCTGCTAAAGGTTTATGTACTGTCTCACCGTAATACTCTAATACGTAAGGTAAAACAATGGCGTTAGCAAGGCCATGTGGAACCGCATAAAAGCCTCCGAGAGTGTGTGCGATTGCATGGACATTGCCTACATAAGCACGTGTAAAAGCAATCCCTGCTAAGTAAGCGGCTGTTTGCATATTTTTTCGCGCTGTTATATTTGATCCGTTCGAATAGGCTTCATAAAGGTTTTCAAAAATCAGTTTTACAGCTGTTTTGCTGCATTCGATCGTTTCATTCGTATTACTGTTACCAATATAGGCTTCTGCCGCATGTGTTAGAGCATCAATTCCTGTTGCCGCCGTTATATGTGGCGGAAGTTTAACGGTAAGTAAAGGGTCTAGGACCGCATAATGGGGGATGAGAGATGTATCCATAATCGCATATTTCTCATGTGTCTTGCTGTTAGAGACCACTGCAGCTAGCGTTGCTTCACTACCAGTACCAGCCGTGGTGGGGATGGCAAACAGTGGTGGCAGCTTTTTCAACACTTTAAATATCCCCTTCATTTGAGGAATACTTTTTCCCGGTCTAGCCACCCGTGCTCCCACACCTTTGGCACAGTCCATTGGCGAACCGCCTCCAAAAGCAACAATCCCTTGGCATTGATTCTCATTGTATATTTGAAGAGCTTCCTCAATATTATCAATTGTTGGATTTGGAACTGTTTTGTCATAAATAAAGAAGTCTACTCCTTCCTCTCGTAACCCCTGAAGAAATGGATCCATCAATCCTAGTGAGGTAATTCCCGCATCAGTAATAATTAAAACGGTTTCAATTTCAAGACTTTTGATCAATTGGGGTAGCTTCATTAAACTATTCTCCCCCTCTAGTAATTCAGGTTTTCGCCAAGGAAGAATGAAAGAAGCTAGCTTCATAGAACGTTGGAACGTACGGCAGTACAGTTTGTGCATCTCATGACCTCACTTTTTACTAAAATAGGAAATAAGCACTCTACTAACTATATAACTGCACTTACGATAAATATGTCAAGAAATAGTCCAAAGCACTTGGGTCACAGGGACAGTTCCCTTGTCCCACTGCCAAATGGAATAGAATAGTGATTCTATCCCTCTGTCCAAGGATTTAGTAATATAAAAGTATAAATACATATCATAGTTTAAATATGAGAGGAGAGCATTGCATAATGAGTTACTGGTTAAAAAATGTACGATTAGAAACGGGTTATATAAAAGAAAATGGAATAGTGACGGGCACACAATCAGAGATAAAGCATTTAGTTATTGAAGATGGGAAAATTAGTAGGATTCTAGACTCAAATGAACCCACACCTAGTGATGTAGAAGTTAAGGATGCAATGGGGTTGTTACTGCTTCCTTCATTTGTTGAAAAGCATGTTCACTTGGATAAGACATATATGGGTGAAAAGTGGAAGGCATGTATCCCTGCGCCAGGTGTTTTAGAGCGATGCGAAATTGAAAAGAATATTTTAGCTTCGATACCTTCTAATACAAAGTCTAGGGCTCAAAGATTGTTAGATGTCTTACTATCTGCAGGCTCTACGCATGTTAGAACTCATGTTGATATCTATCCTGAGGTACAACTCCAAAATTTAGTAGGTGTCAATCAGGCACTTGAAACATATGCAGATAAAGTAAGTTCAGAGGTTGTAGCGTTCGCACAGCACGGGTTGCTTAAGGATGGAAGAGTACAATTAATGAGGGAAGCTGTAAGAAATGGCGCAGGTATAGTAGGCTCTGTAGACCCAGCGACGGTGGATAATAATATCGAGGAATCATTGGTACAGTTACTCGATATAGCTGTCGAAGGAAATGTTGGTATTGATTTACATCTACATGATCCTGGTCATTTGGGCACCTTCACCATGAAACGCCTAGCGTATTTAACAAAGCAAGCAGGATGGGAGGGAAGAGTTGCGGTGAGCCATGCCTTTGGATTAGGTGATGTCTCAAAAGAAGAAGCGCGTGAAATGGCATATATTTTAAAAGATGCGGGTATTTCAATCATAACGAGTCTTCCGATTGGTAGGGGAGTCCCTGTCGATCTTCTTGATGAATGTGGGGTAGATGTGGCCGTCGGAAACGATAATATCTTTGACTCATGGTGGCCAACTGGGAATGGGGATATTCTAGAGAGAGCGGGGCGTTTACTTGAAAAATACCGCTGGACAAATGAGGTTGCCCTATCTCAAGCTTTACGTTTTATCACGGGAGGAATAACACCATTAGATCGAGATGGAAATCAAATTTGGCCAAAGCCAGGGGTAGAAGCGAACATGATTTTAGTTGATTCAAGTTGTTCTGCAGAAACGATTGCTAGACGATCCGAAAGAAAAGCTGTGTTTTATAAAGGTAATATTGTTGCAGGTGGCTTAACAGATTAATTGTTATGGGCCATCTAAAAGAAGGGCCTGCCTCCAGTGCTAAAATCTTTACAGTCTGTGGAGCAGGCTCTAAATTTAAAAGATCGTTACACTAAAAAATTATATAGAACGATGGGTTGACATTTTACCCCAAGGGGTATATTATTACACTTGTACGATTATTAATAACGACTATTTTTTTAATCTTAAGTATACCCCAGTGGGTATAAAGTAAGGAGGGATAAAAGCTATACACGTTATTCTTCTGAGCAATCCGAACTTATAAAAAATACCTGTTATGGTATGTTATAAGTCTTCATTTACACTTAATCTTCATGATCAATAATATCGGGATGACTCCCATTTTTATTTCGATTAACCATATACCCGTAGGGGTAAAGGTAAAAATTCAAGGGGGTAAGAAATATGAACATTGATGAAGTTTTAAATGCAAAAGGTTTAGCATGTCCAATGCCAATCGTGAAAACAAAAAAAGCTCTTGATGGCCTACAGTCGGGTCAAATATTACAAGTTCTTACAACTGATAAAGGAGCAAAAAGTGATCTAACAGCATGGGCTGCATCGACTGGACACGAAATCCTTGATACGCAAGAAGAAAATGGAGTTCTAACGTTTTATATAAAAAAAGGTGAAAAATAGGAGGGGAACCGATGTCTACAAAGAAAACAACAATTGTTTTATTTAGTGGGGATTATGACAAAGCAATGGCAGCCTATATTATTGCAAATGGTGCGGCTGCCTATGACCATGAAGTGACAATATTTCACACTTTCTGGGGATTAAATGCACTACGCAAGGATGAAGATCTTAAAGTTGAAAAAAGTTTTATTGAAAAAATGTTTGGCAAAATGATGCCAAAGGGCGCCGACAAAATGGGACTTTCAAAAATGAACTTTGCGGGAATGGGTCCGAAAATGATAAAAGATGTCATCAAAAAACACAATGCTCTGGAATTGCCACAGCTAATCGAAATGGCACAAGAACAAGATGTAAAACTTGTTGCTTGTACGATGACCATGGATTTGCTTGGTCTAAAGGAAGAAGAACTCCTTGATAACATTGAGTATGCAGGAGTTGCAGCTTATTTAGCAGATGCAGAAGACGGGAATGTCAATTTATTTATCTAATAAGAAAGAGTGAGGAATGACCATGGATTATATCAATTATATCCTAATTGCGCTTATTGCAATTTTTATCGTACAACGCTTTATACCTGCTAAAGGTGTTCGTAATATAACAACAACTGAACTAAAGAATGACCTTAAAAATAAAAATAAACAATTTATTGATGTTCGTACTCCTGGAGAGTACAAAGGGTTCCATATTAATGGATTTAAAAATATGCCTCTTCATCAGCTTTCACAAAAAGCAACTGAACTTTCAAAGGACAAAGAGGTCGTTGTCATTTGCCAAAGTGGCATGAGAAGTCAAAAAGCAAGTAAACAACTTAAGAAAATGGGCTTTATGAATATTACAAATGTCAAAGGCGGATTAAGTGCCTGGAGATAATATATTTTAGGAGGAATAAACATGAAGCAAATAACCGCAAAAGAAGTTGAAGAATTATTAGCTAATGGAAAAACATTAAATATTCTTGATGTACGTGAAGTAGACGAAGTGAAAGAAGGTAAAATTCCAGGAGCAGTCAATATCCCATTAGGTTTAATTGAATTCCGTATGCATGAACTAGATAAGTCAAAAGAGTATGTACTGGTTTGTCGTTCAGGTGGTCGAAGCCGCAGAGCTTCACAATTCCTTGAAGGACAAGGGTTCAAAGTGATTAATATGGAAGGCGGAATGCTCGCTTGGGAAGGTAAAATAGAATAATTTTTTTGGATTTTATTATACCTGTCGCGGTATATAGTAGGTAGACAAATCTCGACATATACGTATTCATTGCATATATGTCTAATAATTGGGAGGAATATAGATGGAATCATTAAAAACAAACTCTGTGTTAGATGCAAAAGGGTTAGCATGCCCGATGCCAATCGTGAAAACCAAAAAAGCAATGAATAATTTAGAGGGTGGTCAGGTCTTAGAGATTCAGGCCACTGATAAGGGTTCAAAGGCCGACTTAAAAGCATGGGCTGAGAGTACTGGACATCAATACCTTGGTACACTTGAAGAGGACGATGTACTTAAACATTTTATACGTAAAGCTAGCGGTGAAGAAGTAGCAGAGAAAAGACATCCGATTGTAGTATCAAACGAAGATCTGGAGGCTACTATTGCATCCGGTAAGGATGTACTTATTCTTGATGTTCGTGAAGCAGCAGAATTTGCATTTAATCATATTCCTGAAGCAATCTCTATTCCATTAGGAGAATTAGAAGATAGATATGCTGAATTAAGTAAAGAGAAAGAGATTTATGTGATTTGCCGTACTGGTAGTCGAAGTGATTTAGCATCACAAAAATTAACTGAAAATGGATTTGTGAACGTAAAGAATGTCGTACCTGGAATGAGCAATTGGGCAGGTAACACAACAAGTATTACAAAATAAGAAGTATAAATTTTTTTAATCAAAAATATACCATAGGGGGTAATTTGAGAAATGACTATTCACATAATGACTGCAAAAGATGTTACGAAAAAAGTGTTTAATAAAGATTCATTGTTTATCTTAGACGTTCGTAACGAAAATGATTTTAACGATTGGAAAATTGAAGGTGAAAACTTCGACTATTTAAACATTCCCTACTTTGAACTACTAGATGGGGTTGAGGAAATCCTAGAAAAGCTGCCAAAAGATAAGGAAATCTTAGTTGTGTGTGCTAAAGAAGGTTCATCTGTCATGGTAGCCAATATGCTTTCTGAAGCTGGACTTACAGTATCATACCTTAAAGGTGGTATGAAGGCTTGGAGTGAGCATTTAGAGCCAGTTAAAGTGGGTGAATTAAATGATGGCGGAGAAATTTATCAATTCGTTCGTATCGGAAAAGGCTGTCTGTCTTACATGGTTATATCAAACGGTGAAGCAGCGATTATCGATGCAACTCGTATGACTGATATCTTCCTTGATTTTGCCGAGAGTAAGGGTGCAAAAATTTCACATGTATTTGATACTCACTTACATGCTGACCATATTTCAGGAGGACGAAAAATCGCAGAAGCCACAAATGCAACTTACTGGTTACCACCAAAAGATGCTACAGAAGTAACGTTTGAATACACGGCTCTAGAAGGTGGTCAAGACGTGACAATTGGTAATACGACAATAAATATTCATGCCTTGTATTCTCCAGGTCACACAATTGGTTCTACTTCTTTCGTTGTAGATGAGAAGTTCTTACTTTCTGGAGATATTCTGTTCATCGATTCAATCGGTAGACCGGACCTTGCTGGTTTAGCGCAGGATTGGGTAGGGGACCTAAGAGAAACTCTTTATAACCGTTATAGGGAGTTGTCTGATGATCTTGTGGTTTTACCAGCTCACTTCATGATTATTGACGAATTAAATGAAGATGGAAGTGTATCTGAAAAACTTGGAACACTATTTGCAAAAAACCACGGTCTGAATATTAAGGAAGAAGCAGAATTTAGAAAAATCGTAACAGAAAATCTACCACCACAACCAAATGCATATCAAGAGATTCGTGAAACAAATATGGGGAAAATTTCTCCTGATGATGAAAAACAACGTGAAATGGAAATCGGACCAAATCGTTGTGCAGTACGTTAATGAATATGTCTAGGGAACCATTATTGGGTTCCCTTTTCTATAGAATGGGGGAAATACGATGGATTTTGCATTCATTATTACAATCTTTTTAATTGGTTTTATTGGTTCATATATCTCTGGAATGTTAGGAATCGGTGGATCTATCATTAAATATCCAATGCTATTATATATTCCGCCTCTATTTGGATTAGCAGCTTTTAGTGCTCATGAGGTGTCAGGAATCAGTGCTGTTCAAGTATTCTTTGCAACAATCGGCGGTGTCTGGGCTTATCGTAAGGGTGGTTATTTAAATAAAACACTTATTCTCTATATGGGAATTAGTATTTTAGTAGGTAGTTTTGTTGGGGGATTTGGCTCTAAATATATGTCAGAAGGTGGTATTAACGTTGTCTATGGAATATTAGCGTTAATTGCTGCTATCATGATGTTCATTCCGAAAAAGAATGTTGACGATACTCCGTTTGATCAAGTGATGTTTAATAAGTGGTTAGCTGCTATACTTGCTTTTATCGTAGGGTTAGGTGCGGGGATAGTTGGAGCAGCCGGCGCATTTTTACTCGTACCGATTATGCTCGTTGTCTTAAAAATTCCTACTAGAATGACAATCGCATCTTCACTTGCGATTACATTTATTTCATCAATTGGTTCTACTGTAGGAAAAATCACGACAGGACAAATTGAATATTTTCCAGCAGTAATCATGATCGTGGCAAGTTTAATTGCTTCACCGCTTGGTGCAAACGCTGGGAAGAAGATGAACACAAAGGCTTTACAAATTATCCTTGCCGTATTAATCGCTGCAACTGCAGTAAAGATTTGGATGGATATTTTATAGTGATTCAACTTTATAGGAATGAGGTTAGTAGCATTTGATTTTATTTAGTCTTTTGCTACTATTTATAGTATGGGAACTATACAAAGGTATTTTCCTTTAATCGGAATACACTGTGAAGATGTACTAAAAGTTGATCTAACGAATATTGAGGTTATAGATATAAGAGACTATAATATTTCATACAAAGTTGTAATCGAGAATTCGCTTATTTGGCAAGGCATTGTTATGAAATAGCTGTTGTGGCATCAGCAAGACTTGAGAAAAATGTTGCCATACGAATTTTAAGACTGAAAGCATTTCAAGAAAATGGATACTCAATAATCAATTCTCGTAATTTTTGCCGTAAATATGCGGTCACATACCGATACATTAAACTATTAGAGATGAGGCATTTATATGAAATATGATGATAAAACAAAAAATAGGATTAAAAGAATCGAAGGTCAGTTACGTGGGATTTTAAGGATGATGGAGGAGAATAAAGATTGTAAGGATGTTATTACTCAGTTATCTGCTGCAAGAACTGCGGTTGATCGTACAATTGGTGTGATTGTAAGCTCGAACCTCGTTTCATGTGTAAGAGAAGCAGATGAAAAAGGTGAAAATACAGAAGAACTAGTAAAAGAAGCAGTAGAACTGCTTGTTAGAAGTAGATAAAAGACCTGGATGGGTCTTTTTTTTTACAAAAAAGGGGTGTGAAATTTAGTATTGAAAATAGGAAATTAAATTCTATGATGACTGTATAAAATCTGCACAATTTATTGATAATTTAATATGGACAATTAAATAAGTTTGAAAGGAAGGTAATGATGAAAAAAAGATTATTAGGATTAGCTTCATTATTGTTGTTTTTCCTTTTAGCAGCATGTGCAGGTAATGAAGCAACAACACCTAATGAAAATGCGGATACAGAATCTGACAATCATGAAATTATGGATAATAATAGAGGAGAATCTGATTCTAATAAGGAAATGGATCATTCAGGTATGCATCACTCAGGTTCTGACGAGGTTCCGGAAGGTTTAGAGGAGGCAGAAAATCCAACCTATCCAGTTGGTAGTAAAGTGATCATGCATGCGGATCATATGCCAGGGATGAATGGTGCTGAAGCAACAGTATCAGGAGCCTTCACTACAACAGTCTATTCAGTTACATATACTCCAACAAATGGTGGTGAACCAGTAGAAAATCATAAATGGGTGGTTCACGAAGAAATTGAAAATGCAGGTGCTGAACCTTATAAACCAGGCGATGAAGTTGTGTTAAATGCTGATCATATGGAAGGCATGAAAGGTGCTAAGGCAACCATTGATACAACTGAACAAACAACTGTTTATATGGTGGATTTCACCGATAAAGCCACCGGAGAAAAGATAAAGAATCATAAGTGGGTCACCGAAGACGAACTTTCACCTGTTGAATAATGAACATAGTTATTGATTATAAAGGGATTGGTAATGAACCAATCTCTTTTTTTTTGTGAGAAATGAGTGCCTTCAACATAATACATATCGTCTATTTCTGCTTTAAGGATGAAGTCCCGCACGAGTGGGGTGCGTGGCTGTAAAGTCCTTCATCAGATGTATGAAGTCCCTCACGAGCGAAGTGCGTGCTTGTAGAGTCCTTCATCAGGTGTATGAAGTCCCGCCTGAGCGGAGTCCGAGCGTGTAGGGTCCTTCATCGAGTGAATGAAGTCCCGCCTGAGCGGAGTCCGAGCGTGTAGGGTCCTTAATCGAGTGAATGAAGTCCCGCCTGAGCGGAGTCCGAGCGTGTAGAGTCCTTCATCGAGTGAATGAAGTCCCGCCTGAGCGGAGTCCGAGCGTGTAGAGTCCTTCATCGAGTGAATGAAGTCCCGAACGAGCAGAGCTCGAGCGCGTAAAGTCCTTCATCGGTTGGAAGCAATCCGAACGAATGCCATGACTTAGAATAACCATTTAAAATTTTTTAAGAGGTGTTAGGATTTGTTGAATATATATATATTAAAATAGTAAACGCATACAATAAATAAAGATAATAAAAGAATGATAAGTTGGTAATTACTTGGTATTTCAATTATTTTCAAAAAAATCTTTCATTTCTATCATTGAGATGTTATTATATTTAAAAAATAAAAACAATTAACAAAAAAGGGGTTGAACTTATAATGTCTCAAATGCTAGCTTTAGTTCTTTTACTTATCGTACTTTTTATCGGAGACTTTATTTCTATAAAAACAAAAGCATGGATACCTTCCGTATTTGTGTGTGCAGTCTTATTTCTAGTAGGATATTGGACCTTTTTTCCGCAAGACATTGTCGCATTAGCAGGTATTCCATCTGTTGTAGCTACGATGTTGATGTATCTATTAATTGTAAATATGGGTACATTATTATCACTTAAAGAATTAATGGCACAATGGAAAACAATTTTAATCGCTTTATCTGGTATTCTAGGGATTATTGCGATTCTTTTTGGAATTGGAACATTCATTTTTGATTTACAAACAGTAATCGTTGCTATTCCACCATTAGTTGGAGGACTTGTTTCGGCATTAATCATGTCAGAAGGTGCTGCGAATGCAGGACTTACAAGCTTATCTGTTTTTGCGATTGTGATCTATGTGATGCAAGGTTTTGCAGGCTACCCAATTACTTCAATTGTTTTGAAAAAAGAAGGAAAGAAACTATTACAGCAATATCGCAGTGGTCAGCTGTCAAAAGTGGAAGAAGTAAAAGCAGAAGTTGCGGCAACTTCCGAAACTGCTCCAAAGATTAAGTGGATTGATAAAATTCCAGAAAAATATAATACTGAATATTTCAAGTTTTTGAGATTAGCAGTTGTTGGATATCTTGCTTATTTAGTTTCAACTTTATTAGCACCGGTCGTGACTGTGAATGCTCTTGTTCTGTGCTTACTCTTCGGGGTAATCGGAAAGAGCATTGGTTTCCTAGAAACACACTCACTACAAAAGGCAAATGGATTCGGATTAGCGATTATGGGGTTAATGCTTTTTGTTTTTGATGGGCTCAAGAATGCAACACCTGGGATGATGCTTGAAATTTTAACTCCTCTTGTGGTTTTAATTGGATTAGCCGTGATCGGGATGTATGTTTTTTCATTCATCGTAGGAAAATTACTCAAAGTCAGCAAACACATGGCATTTGCTGTATCACTAACAGCCTTATATGGCTTTCCGGCTGATTATATTATCACAAATGAAGTTATTAACTCATTGACGAAGGATGAAAAAGAAAGAGAAGTATTAACTAGTCATATGTTACCGCCGATGCTCGTTGGTGGATTTATCACAGTGACAATCGTTTCAGTCATTCTAGCTGGAGTATTTGTATCATTTTTATAAAACTTAAATAACCTTTTAACTGCAAATAATGATGTAAATGGAGTTGAATAGCATGGTAAATGAAAAAGTAAAACAAGCAATCGAGCATTATAGTGAAGAATTAACAGCTATCCGTAGGAAGTTGCATAGTGAGCCAGAATTGTCTTGGGAAGAGTACAACACATCTGCTTTTGTAGCACAATATCTTGATGATCTAGGAATCGAGTATCGTAAAACAAGTCCGACAGGTGTTATCGGAGAAATAAAGGGCGGAAAACCAGGAGAAACTGTAGCATTGAGAGCGGATATGGACGCTTTATCTGTTGAAGAATTAAATTCGGATTTGCCATATGTCTCTAAGACAAAAGGCAAAATGCATGCATGTGGCCATGATTCTCATACTGCAATGCTTCTCATTGCTGCAAAGGCATTGAATGACATAAAAGGGGAATTGCAAGGCAATGTCCGCTTGATTTTCCAACCGGCTGAAGAAGTGGCAACAGGCGCTTTAGAAATGGTGAAACAAGGAGCGGTTGAGGGAGTCGATAATGTATTTGGAATGCATATTTGGTCACAAATGCCAACAAGCAAAGTGTCCTGCAACCCTGGACCTTCGTTCGCGTCAGCAGATATTTTTACGGTGAAATTTAAAGGAAGAGGGGGACATGGGGCAATTCCACAGGATTGCATCGATGCCGCAATAGTTGCCTCATCCTTTGTGATGAATGTTCAATCTGTTGTTTCAAGAACGATTGACCCTCAAAAATCAGCTGTATTAACGGTTGGAAAAATGACGGTGGGCACGCGCTTTAATGTAATTGCTGAAAATGCAGTAATTGAAGGAACCGTTCGTTGTTTTGATCCGGAAGTTCGTGATCATATTGAAAAGCAGCTCCAGGTGTATGCAGAACAGGTTGCTGCAATTTACGGAGCAAGCGCTGAAGTAGACTATATCCGTGGCACACAGGCTGTCATTAATGGTGAAGAAAGTGCAACGCTCGTACAGAAAGTTGCAGCTGAAGCATTTGGAAAAGAAGTACTTTATGAAGAAAAGCCCACAATGGGCGGTGAAGACTTCAGTTTCTACCTGGATGAAGTCCCAGGTTGCTTTGCCTTAGTTGGTTCAGGTAATCCGGAAAAAGACACTCAATGGGCACACCACCACGGCAAATTCAACATCGACGAAGATGCAATGGTCACAGGGGCAGAGCTCTACGCTCAATACGCTTGGGCATACCTAAACAAATAGTTTATAAAAGAAGACATTAAGTGGGTCAAGGGGACAGGTCCCTTGATCCACTTTTTTGGGTGAGGGACAGTGGACCTGTCCCTGTGTCCCATTAGTACCCAACTTCTACTGAAGCAACCACTATGTACATAAAATCGTTTTGATCGCCTTTTTCCTCGATGACGATGCCACTTGTTGTTAGCATTCCACCATCCATAATTTCCACTGACACTTTTCCAAACGGTATACACTCTTTAACTGCATTGATATCCAATGCCTCTTTATCACAAGGGACCGCTAGCTTTACGTTCACGACCATATTGTCTAAGCTATTGCCTGGTAGTACAGATCGAATTCCTGGCATTGAATTAAAATGAATTGCATTTTTTACGGCCCGAACGGCTGCCTTCGTAATGTTCTGGCCATGAACATCAATTCCCATTCCTGTTTCAATAAACATTAATTGTTCCATCAAATACACACCTCTTTTTTATGTTTGGTACAATGCCCGTGTCCGACCAACTTTTCAAGGTGGGACACGGGACCTGTCCCTCTGTCCCATTATCATACCAAAAGAGTTGTGATACAAGTAGAGGAGGGTGCTTGGTTAAGATTTCATGTTATTTGTTTATATACTGGCTTCTACAATTTTTTTCGCTAAGATTTGTGTCGGGTCTATTAGGCTAGTACCGTCTAATTCACTTAACACGAGCGGGATTTCAGTACAAGCTGCGATTATTGCTTCCGCCCCTTGTTCGATGACTGTTTTCGATGCATGAAGGAATAGTTTTTTTCCTTTGTTAAGATCTCCACTTTTTACAGCATAAATTCCTTCCATGATGCTCACTTGTGTAAGTTTGTCCGGTACCACAACAGTAAATCCGCGTTTTCGAAGTGACTCTTGGTATAAATTAGTTGAAATTGTCCCGTCGGTAGCTAACAACGCAATTGTTTTAAAGCCGGCTGTGTCTATGAATTTTACAGTTTCTTTAGGCATGCTCATTATCGGGATGTTGACTGAATCTTGAATGTCATCTACATAATAGTGGGCAGTATTGCACGCTATTGCAATGAAATCTGCCCCTGCTGCTTCTAATCGTTTTGCGGAATCAATCATAAAAGATAGGGGGCTCGTACCTTTACCCAATATGGCTTCGGTCCGGTCCGGTATTTGTGGGTAGTTATCAACAATCATATGAATGTGATCTTGGTCTTTTTGAGCAGGTGTTAATGCAATGATTTTAGTCATTAAATCAACAGTGGCAAGCGGCCCCATTCCGCCCAATATACCTAGTGTTTTTTTGGTCATGTAATCCCCGCCTTATAAAAACAGGTTGTTGAAGATTTACTATACAAATCTCCAACAACCTTATTCTTTTCACTATATATCATTATACGCTTACTTGATTTGATATTTTAATATCTCGCTTTTCCTCAATCGCATTAACTACAACAGCAGCGGAGGCATCCCCTGTGACATTTATAGAAGTACGAATCATATCTAGGATTCTATCAATTCCTGCAATGAGAGCAATACCTTCTACTGGAAGTCCAACTGAAGTCACAACCATCGTAAGCATGATTAACCCAGCCCCTGGTACACCTGCTGTACCAATTGAAGCAAGAGTTGCTGTTAGTACAATGGTTAACTGTTGAGCGAATGAGAGATCATATCCGAAAAACTGTGCGATGAATAACACACATACCCCTTGATATAATGCGGTTCCATCCATATTTATGGTGGCTCCCAACGGAAGAACAAAGCTACTTACCTTTCTAGAAACACCAAGGTTTTCTTCACTGTTTTTAATTGTTATTGGCAGAGTTCCTGAACTACTTGTTGTGCTGAATGCTACGAGACTAGCAGGTGCGATTCCTTTAAAAAATTTAAGTGGATTCATGTTAGCGAAAAGTTTAACAGAGGTTGAGTAAGTTATTACAGCGTGAAGTATACATCCGAGATAAACGACTACAATTACCTTTAAAAGTGGAAGGAGTACTGAAACCCCATATTCTCCAACAGTTGGCGCAATTAAACCGAAAACCCCGATTGGAGCCAATTTCATTACGATACCAGTAATTTTATACATAATTTCAGCAAGTTCATCAAAGAAGTTATAAACCGTTTTTGCTTTATCTCCTAAGATTGTAATTGCTAGGCCAAGGAAGATGGCAAAGAAGATGATTTGCAACATATCACCGTTTACTAATGAAGCAATTGGATTAGTGGGGATAATATTTAACAAGGTATCAATTACCCCCGGTGCCTCGGACGGCTCGACTTTGTCAACTGTTGAATCAATATTTAAACCTTTACCTGGAGAAAAGATATTTGCAAGAATTAATCCGATGGTGACAGCGAATGCAGTGGTTAAAATATAATAAAAGAATGTGATTCCACCCATACGACCGATTTTTTTGATGTCTCCCGTACCAGCCACACCCACTACAAGGGAAGCTAGAACTAAAGGAACGATAATAAACTTGATCATCCGCAAGAATAAGTCACCGAGAGGTCTAATAACCTCAATACTCGGTCCAACGATAGCACCAACAATAATAGCAATTACAAAAGCAATTAAAATTTGTGAAAGCAAACCAATTTTTCTCATAAGAACCTCCTTTGTAGGACAAGTTGCCTCGCCCTTAAATATATACTTTAAGATTAGGCTGTGTTAAATTTTAATGTTGATATTCATTATAAAATTAGGGATACCTAAATGGTTCCCTAACTTTTGTAAT
>NZ_JBPFDQ010000092.1:0-20987 GCF_059415045.1 Ferdinandcohnia sp. SAFN-114
TGATTCGTGTACCTCAGACCGAGGATTTGCCTTGGGCTTCCTTCAGATTCCGCGTCGCCACGGACACCCTTGCCTTTTGCTAATGGTTCGCATATCCCAACGCCCATAGCGGACTCTCACCGCCAAGTTAATGAACATGCCTGGCACACAAAAGAAGCATATTCACCTCAGTGATATGCTTCTTAACGACTTCTTCAACTAGGATCATTTTCGTCATAAGACAGGGTCGTAACTTGTGTGTAATCGCCTTTTTCTATCTCTTCTGATGTCGCTTCCTCTTGTAAATCATTTTCTGTGTCCATTCCGACTGCAATGGTTGCATCGCCCTTCTGTTGGCGTTTCTTCATCAGGATCCACTCCTTTCTTTTTAATGTCCCCATATATGTTTTAGTTTGAGTTGGGAATGCTACAAAAAAAGCTGGTAGATATAACCGTTTTCAGAATAGTATTTTTATACGTTTGGAAGCATTTTTATTTAAAAATCACTCGCATTTTTATAAAAATTGTTATAAAGTAATCATTGTGACTTTTTCTGAATAGTATTTGAGGTGATACAACATGGCAATCCAAAAACAACAAGAAAAAACTGCAGTAACAGAATATTTAAGGTTCCTAATCCCTTCTTTAATCGGTATTATTTTATTTATTGTACCATTTCAATATAAAGATTCATTCACGATCCCTGTTGCGATTTTGGCGGGCATTGTTCAAGATTTATTAGGCGGTTCAATTCCTTATATTATGACGGCATTAATTACAATCACAGGGATTTTTTCTATTTTGACAGTATTCTTTAAACCATCATTCATTACAAAATCTCCCTTTTTATCTGGACTTTTTTATGTATCTCCAATATGGGTGATTGCACGGATTCTTGGAATGATTTTCTCTATCATGACATTATACAAGGTTGGTCCCTCCGCGATTTGGTCAGATACAACTGGTGGAACTTTGCTATTTGATTTGATTCCCGTGTTATTTTCCGTATTTTTATTTGCAGGACTTTTTTTACCATTGTTACTTGATTTTGGCTTATTAGAGCTTTTTGGAGCATTGTTAACAAAGGTAATGCGTCCTCTTTTCAGATTACCTGGACGTTCATCTGTTGACGCCATCGCTTCATGGTTAGGTGATGGAACCGTTGGGGTCCTTCTTACCAATAAACAATACGAAGATGGCTATTATACAAAACGGGAAGCAGCTATTATTGGTACGACATTCTCTGTAGTTTCCATCACGTTTACAGTCGTTATTTTAGCCCAAATGCGTTTAGAGCATATGTTTGTACCATTTTATTTCACAATCTTATTTGCAGGCTTGGTTGCGGCCATCATCATGCCGAGAATCCCACCATTATCTAGGAAGTCGGATACGTACTATGAAGGCACTACTCAAAAGGCGGACGAAGCCATTCCGGCAAATGTAGGACGACTTCAGTGGGGCGTGGAGCAAGCAGTTATACAAGCGAGAAAAAGTGGAGACTTTTCAAAAGTGTTAAAAGGTGGGGTTCAAAATGTGTTGGATATGTGGCTGGGCGTTGTTCCAGTCGTAATGGCAATCGGAACAATCGCACTTATTATTGCGGAATTCACGCCGTTCTTCACCTATTTAGGGGCTCCATTTGTACCGATTCTTTCGCTTCTTCAAGTACCAGAAGCTGCTGCTGCAGCCCAAACTATGGTCATTGGATTTGCAGATATGTTCTTACCTTCTATTATTGGTGCGGATATCGAAAATGATTTGACACGATTTGTGATTGCAGGAGTATCTATCACTCAGTTAATTTACATGTCAGAGGTTGGTGGATTGTTACTTGGTTCAAAATTACCGGTTTCTTTTTTGGACTTAGTATTCATTTTTTTACTTCGTACGTTAATTACCTTACCAATCATTGTAGGCATGGCATATTTGTTTTTTTAAAATAATAGGTTAAACCCCGAAGCTGATTCGGGGCTTTTTTATGTATTAACCATAAATCACGATTATTGGCCAAAAATATGAAATATCAGCCATAAATTCTGATTAACAGCCATAACACAAATTTATCGACCATGATATAAAAATAAGCCCCACGAAGTAATCCTCTGTAGGGCTGAAACACGTCAAAAATATCAAACTTTCACAGGAACCTCTTCTTTCGTAAATCCTTCTTGATATATTCTGCTGATAATCGACTCAATTTCCGGCTCTTCCACTGTTAAATCAGTAATATTATGGGTTTGCGTAATTTGCGAAATCACGTCCGAAGCGGAAAAATCATCACGGTTGAAACGGATCCACTTTCTGTTCCCTTCCTCTTTCATGAGCTCACCATTTGAAACGTGTAAATCGACGCCATTTTCCTCAACATCAACAATCAAAGTCCGCATTTTTCCGAAACGAGACTTAACTGCTGCTATATCACCGTCATACACCTTTTGGCCATGATCAATTAAAATCATTCGTTTACAAAGCTTTTCAATATCCTCCATATCATGTGTCGTTAAGATCACCGTCACATCGCGAAGTTTATTAATTTCCTGTATAAATTCACGCATTTTCTCTTTTGCAACAACATCCAGTCCTATCGTTGGTTCATCTAAAAATAAAATCTCAGGGTCATGTAAAAGTTACGCTGCAATATCCGCTCTCATACGTTGACCTAATGATAGCTGTCGAACTGGCGTGTTCAAAAACTCGCCTAAGCCAAGAATATCCGAGAATGTATTCATGTTCTCTTTATAACGCGCATCAGGAACGCGGTATATTTCCTTTAATAATTCAAATGACTCAATTGTCGGGAGATCCCACCACAGCTGTGTCCGTTGACCAAACACAACACCAATGTTTTTCGCATTCTCCTTACGTTTTTCATACGGCACAATCCCATTTACAATAATGGAACCGTTTGATGGAACAAGAATACCTGTAAGCATTTTGATCGTAGTTGATTTCCCTGCTCCATTTGGTCCAATATATCCAACCATTTCCCCTTTTTCGATGGAAAAGGAAATATCTTTTACTGCTTCTTTCGTGACAAACTGGCGGTTTACGACGCTTTTTAAGGCCCCTACAAAACCTGTTTCTCTTTTTGCAATTTTAAATTCTTTGTTTAAATGTTCTACTTCAATTATGGCCAAGACACATTCACCCCTTTAATCACGATCCAGCACTCTTATATCGACTTAAGCCGAGCATCCAAACATAATATGCAATGACAAAAAACACGATACCCACAAGCGGTGTAAAATATCCAATATAGGAAGAAAAATAAGGTGTATCCTTATCTAATATAACCGCTGCTGGGAAGTAATTCACAAATCCAAAAGGAACAACAAATGCTGTTACCCATTGAACAAACTTAGGATAGATAGCAAGTGGATAATTCGTTAGATTTCGAGCTGGATACATCACAACCCAGTAGAAGCGCTCTGACTTAGTCGTCCAGAAGGCAATGGCTGAAATGAAGACAAGCAGTCCTCCTTGAACTAAAATCCCACCAATAATCGCCCCAAGTAAAAAGAGGATTTTTCCAAATTGCCAATGAATATCAATAGCATTGCTAACCCATATAAATACAAGAATACTAAAAATAAATTGACCGGCAGCTCCAATATCAAATTTCATTGCCATAAAATGAAAAAATGGGTTGATTGGACGAACAAGAAAACGGTCAAAGGTCCCATTCACAATATAAGTGTCCAAACTTCTAAAATGGAAAAAGAGGATAATACAGAATCCCCACGATAGAACAGCTAACGCAAAAAGAAATAACAACTCATAAAAATTCCATTTTCCAAGTTCTTTAAATTGATAGAGCATAATCCACATAGTTACCGCGGTTCCCGTATAGGCCGCGACCATACCAACAATTCGCATGATGAACGCAAACCGATATTGCATTTGGGCACGTACTCCCGCTCCGACTAGTCGGAAATACAAACGAACATATTCAATAATCTTAGTCATCCTTTACCCTCCCTGTACTATCACTTTGTTTGATGCTTTTCGCCAAACAAAACGGAGGATTGTATAGGACACAGCTACCCAAAAAAACTGAATCCCAATTGAAATAAACACATCTTTGCCACTAATTTCTTCGATAAAAATCGCATTTGGAATAAAATAAATCCCTTGAAATGGTAAATATGTCGCAAACGTTTGTAACCATCCAGGAAAAAACCACAACGGAATGACTGAGCCTGATAAAAGGGATACAGAAAAATAGAAGATATCCTCTATTCCTCCTGTTTCAATAAGCCAAAATGTAAATAATCCAAATGTCAGCTCAATACAGTATCGTATTAAAAACCCTAAAAACCCGGAAATAATAAATAAAATCCATGTCATCCATGATGTCGGCAGGCTTAAATCAACAAAGAAAAACAAGAGAACATATAAAGGGACAAGTGCAGTCAGCATATAAAAAGCTACACTTCCAAAGTCAGCAAATAAATAACGTAACGGTACATCAAATGGCCTCATAAGTTCGAGTGCAATGTCTCCAGTTCGTACCTTTTCTTGCAGTTCCCACAGCGGCGTTCCGGCACCATTGACTGCCGTTAAAAACTGACTGACAACAACATATGTAAGCATTGCAGTTAGGGAGATTCCACTCGCCTCTTCTTTGCCAGCATAAAGCGCAAACCAAATTGACATCCACATTAACAAAAATATGATATTTGAAACCAGCCTTGTCCATACGTCAAAGCGATATGCAGCTGATCTCATAAAGGCTTTCTTCGTAAAAGCCGTATACATTTTTACCGTATCCATTCATTCACCTCTAGTAAACTATGAAACACAAGATAAAAGTAGAGTATGACGAACTCCCTTACCTTTTTTAACTGATTTTTCTTTATAGTAGCATAATTCTACTACTTCCGACTAGACTCTTTCTTTCTTTTTAGACCCAAGTCTTGAAACGGTTTGTTCAATCAAGACTGCCACAACAGTTCCAAGGACGAGACCATTATTCAAGATTGAAGTTAAAATGGGTGGTACATCCGTAAACGCTTCTGAAGGAACAAACATTGCACCTACCCCAACGAATAATGAAAAAACGATTATCAGTCTGGATTGATATTTGTTTTCTAGAGTTTCAAACATTGCTAAAGACGGAAGCATAAGGTTAGCAAAAATGATAAAAACCGTTGCATATCCCACTGGTGCAGGCAAACCTGAAACGAAGTTCATAACTTTCGGAAGGAAACTTATACCGACCAAGATGAAACTTCCAACAATGAATGGGAGTCTTGTATTAACTTTCGTAGTGGCAATGAAGCCGGCAGCCCCTGATATCGGAACAGGTGCAACCGCAGAGAAGAGTCCAGCTATCATCTGGTTTATTCCTGCCATAAAACCTGCAGGACGAAATCTAGTTTTTTCTAATGATACATTTTGTGACTGAAGCACTTGTTCAACGACCTTTACACTAGCTATAAGGTTGGTTAAAAGCAACAGTGTCACAAGGATTGAGGTCGTAATCATTCCACTATCAAAGATCGGCTGACCGAAAGGAAAGATCTTAGGTACCTCTATCCATTTATTTGACGCAACATTGGTTGGTTCGATTAATCCAAGTACAGCAAAAATAATCCAACCAAGGGCCAAGCTGATTAAAACGGAGTATTGTCTTAAAGCACGAGGTCCTTTTTCGGCAAAAACAAAGGTAAATAGAATAATAAATAAACAAATACCTGCGATTTTTAAGTTAACCGTTTCTGCACCACGGTACCCAACACCGAAAATGCCATTTAGAAAGGAACCACTCAATTGTAGTGAAAGTAAAATTAAATAAGTGCCTGTTACAACTGGCGTGAATAATTTCGATAGTCGATCAATAATCCCGAAAATACTTAAGAGCATAAAAAGAACCCCGCTCACTAAAATACCTGCTTCAATTGCCCGAAGTGTTCCTTCACCTGAACCATATAATGTCGGACCTAAGCTTGCATAGATAATAAATACACCCCACCATAAACCAGCAGGTCCTTCATTAATCGGCAAACGGTGTCCAAAATACACTTGTATTAAACAGGATAATCCCAATACGAGGAAGGTCCTTTGGACAAAACTCGCTGTCTCAACTGGGTCCATTCCATATAGGGCCGCAATTGCAATTGGGGCTACTATAGAACTAGCAATGATAAAGGCTAGCCATTGTAATGAACTAAAAAAAACTTTCAAATTTCTCATCCCTATCCTACTATCAAATGCGCCTTGGCGTATTTGCGCCCGATTTTTAGTCCCACAGGAAGTGGGTCATAAAGACGTTGCCACATGATGTGGCGTTCTTAGTCTTTGGATTTACTGCTCGAAAAATTACCGCGAAAAATCGTGGCATCCGCCGGAGGCCATAACTTTATTCTCTATCGGTTTGACCACCTTGTAACTCTTTCTGCATTAATCCCAGCAAATTGTGGACTTCCGCTGAATAAAGTTATGTGCTCTCCCATTTTACCATTTTTTTATAAATTTGCATGTTTGCTATAATGAATATATATACTTTATTTTTGGAGGAAAATTTATGATTCGTTTTGGAGTTATCGGAACTAACTGGATTACAGATTCATTTTTAGGAGCAGCAAATACAATTGAGGATTTTTCATTAACAGCTGTCTATTCACGAACGGAGGAGCGAGCAAAGGTATTTGCTAATAAACACCATGCACCTTATACCTTTACTTCGATTGAGGAAATGGCGAAATCTGACTTACTAGACGCTGTATACATTGCAAGCCCCACTTCCTTTCACGCCTCTTATGCAATTAGTCTTTTGAAACACGGAAAACATGTTCTTTGTGAAAAGCCAATTGCCTCAAATACGAGTGAGCTAATGGAAATGATTAAGGCCGCAAAAGAAAATAATGTGTTGTTAATGGAGGCACTCAAGTCAGGCTTTCTCCCATCCTATTCAAGCATTCGGGAGAACTTACATAAAATCGGACCTGTACGTCGTTATTTCGCAAGCTATTGCCAATATTCATCCCGCTACGATGCTTATAAGGAAGGAAATGTATTAAATGCTTTTAAACCTGAATTTTCAAATGGCTCATTAATGGATATTGGCGTGTATTGTATTTATCCGATGGTACAATTATTCGGAAAGCCAGATTCAATTAAAGCAAGTGGGTTTATGCTCAATTCTGGTGTCGATGGGGAAGGAGCCATACTTGCCCATTATAAAGACATGGAAGGTACGGTAATGTTTTCAAAAATTACAAATTCCTATATCCCTTCTGAAATACAGGGTGAACAGGGTAGTATTCTCATCGATAAAATTTCAGAACCTGAAAAAGTAGAAATCCGCTATCGTGACGGTCGAGTTGAAGATATCTCTAAGCTCCCAGAACAGCACACCATGTATTACGAAACAAAAGAATTTATCGACCTTATTAAAAATGGTTCCTTAGAGTCCAATGTAAACACGTATGTAAATTCGATTGCAGTTATGGAAATATTAGATGAAGCTCGTAAGCAAATTGGGTTAGTATTTCCTGCTGATAAATGATAAAAGTACAGAGCCCGAGCTTGTTGGCGACAAATATAAGGTATGACAAGTGCTGACAAAAGGTTCTTGTTACCCTCCGAAGCAATTATCTTAGACTAGAGAGCTGGTGGAGCCTAAAATTAGAAATAAAAAACGAACGCTTGCGACCGAACCGTCGCAAGCGTCTCTTTTAATCACCTTTTACATTTTTCAATGCATCTTCGATCGGAATATCTCCACTTACAAGATCAAATGATTGATAATATGTATTTTCCTCAGATAAGGAAGCTACAATCACTTTTGCTACGTCCGCACGAGGAATTGTATTTCTTGTCAAATTCTCCCCAATTGAAATCTTCCCAGTGCCTTCTTCATTCAGCAAACCACCAGGTCGAACGATTGTATAGGTTAAATCACTTTGTTCAAGTATTCGATCGGCATAGTGCTTTGCTACATAATATGGACGAATTGCCTCATTCCATTTTTCACGTTGATTCGCACCTAATGCACTTACCATCACAAAGCGGTTAACGCCAGCCTTTTCTGCTGCTTCAACAGTCTTCACAGCACCATCAAGGTCGATTAGCAGGGTTTGATCAGGACCTGTATGTCCACCTGAGCCTGCAGTAAACACAATCGCATCAGAGCCTGAAATGGCCTCTGCTATTTTATCAACACTATCTGCAATACTTGCTAAAACATTTTCAACACCTAAGTTATCAAAATGGGCTTCTTGCTCTTGTTTACGCACCATCGCAATGGGGGTATGCTCACTACTTTCCTTTAAAAGCTCCACCACTTGTTTTCCAATTTGACCATTAGCACCAACTACACAAACTTTCATCAATCTAGCCCCTTTCATATTCATTTCCTTTATTATTACAAGTTAGGAAATAGATAGCAAATGAAAGGGCTTCTGATTTCAATGGACGGTTTCCCCGGTTATTTAGATACCGTTTGGTTGCTACTTTGTTCTTCAACAAGATCAACATCTTCCCGACGCTTTAAGTACCATTCTTCAAATGCTTGAGCAAACGGTAATGGAATATCTTTAATGGTCTCAATATGTGTTGGGATTGAACGATTCATCGTTGTAATGGAAGCAACTTGGAAAAGTTTTTGTAATCTAGATTGAGAGTAGGACATTTCAATCAAATGTCTTCTTTTGGTTATAAACATGCGACTTGTTAGTCCACCTTGCCACCATTGTACTTGGGTCTCATTTACAGCATATCTCGTATGATGATAATCAAGAAACCTTTGCAAGACAATGATGCATAGGAAGACAACAGACAAGATCCACCAGAATTGCTTAATATCAAAAAGTTCAGGTTTAAAGTAAAATAATCCAATTGTTACTATAAGCCATAACCAGCTTGGTTTCAGTAATTTTACCCATAACGATTTACGAGGTAACCTTTCTAATTTACTTAATTTCACCTGATAGATTGGTAGCAATTCTTCAATTAATTCATATGCTTTTTGGAGAGGTAAAAATGGATAAAGTGAATTCACATTGATGGATTCATCGCCTTTATTTGGATTCGCAGAACTGATTAATTTTACTTCCGCTAACCCAAATATTCGCTTCAACAACGTTTGCCTTATCTCTAGACCCTGAATTTTCTTTTTTTCAATCGCAAAATAACTTTCATCAAGTACCCCTCGGTCTATAAAGATATATCGTGCATCTGAAGAAATTTCATATTTTCCATACCGGATAAATGTTCGTGCCACACCAAATGTAACGGCAATAATGATAGCAATAATCAGAACAATAACAAATAGCCATTTACTTGCAAGCAAGACCTCAAGTACTCCTTCCAGCTGATTGGTATCAGGTAAGAATGTACTTAACGTATCCAGTCCAGCAAAAATAATCGGAATAATAGCTAGGAAGCTTAGGGATGTAAAACTAGCCTTCCATAGGTCCTTCCTTTCTGGCGAAAAATGAACATGACGGCTTATTTCCAAGTCATTTTGTTGTCCACTTTCTACGAATGCTTGTACAACATCATCGTATTTTTCTACTAACTTTTCATCTTTAGCATCTAGTGCATGATTTTCATGAATTGACTTTACATTTTTAAATTGTGGCGCTCCCGCCTGCTCCTTACCAGTCTGAACGAGGTCAATTAGAAAATCGGCATGTTTCTTTGATATAACGTCAAAATGGATTGAATCATCTTCTCCGTCCATTGCGGTTTCAAAAGTAAGAGATGTCAAACCAGCAATTTTATGAAAGAAGGTGGTTTTTCGAGTGACGTTTTGGATTCTCGAAAACGGAATAGTGCTTGTATTCTTCACAAAAAGTCCTTTATGGATTAGGAAAGTACGGTCTTTCCACTCATATTTTTCCACAAACCAACTAGCTACTATGTAAAGCAATCGCAAGAAAACAAATACTAAAAACGCATACCTTCCATATACAAAGTACCAAGACTCTGAATCTCTTTGAATAATAAACAATAGTACCAACAAGATGAAGTTGTTCTTTATTAGTTGATAGATCTTGAAACCAATACCGAGTGGGTGGTATTTCATTATTCATCAACTTCCTTTAACTTTGCATAATCTGCTAATCTCTCTCTTAATTCGAGAGCAATCCCCTCTTCCAAAGCAGGTATTGTATGAGATGAACCCATTGTTTCGATTTTAATGGAACTTGCATGATATTTTTTCAGAATGGGACCTTGAATTGTCGAAACGGACTGGATTTTCGTCATTGGCACGGTCACCCATTCTTTCGTTAGAACTCCATAACGCATTTGAAGGTATTCATCATCAAATTGATAACTCCAGTTTCGATAATTCAAGTGGGGTTCAATAAATGACCAAATCGCTCCGAGGATGGCAAACGCGAACAAAGCAATCAAAATCCAAAAAGCCCAATTTGGCCAGGAAAAATAATAATTCAACCAGAACAATAATCCCAGCACCAAAAATCCGATAATATTCGAAATCGATTCAGATATTATTCTAATTTTGGGAAAAGCGGGGGATAATTGATTTTCTAATTTTATATCACTCACTTCTAGCAGCTCCTTATGAAAAATCGTATTCAACATATTTACGATAACAATATCAATAAAGTTTCATTATTTCCTATTTTTATAGAAGTTGAATCAATAAACAAAAATAGCATATTTTTGGTGACCAGTGGGGTATCAGTTTGGAAATTGGAGTTAAATTTATTGAAAACCGACATCTTTTGAGTCAGTTTTCATACAATTTTTGTAGAGGTGATGGAAAATGGCAAGAGTAAAACATACAAACAAAGACGTTGATTTAGTAGCAAGGATGATGAGGGCAGAAGCTGAAGGCGAAGGTCGCCAAGGCATGCTTATGGTTGGTAACGTCATTGTCAATCGAGCTGTAGCGGATTGTTTAGATTTTAAAGATGTAAGAACAATTAGGGACGTGATTTATCAAGTACAAGGAGGAAACTTTTCCTTTGAAGCGGTACAAAAAGGGAATCTATTCTATAACCCCGCAAGAGAGGTTGAAAGAAAATTGGCAAGGCAAACCTTAACTTTTTGGCGAGAGCATCCTTCAAAGTATTCACTTTGGTATTTTAATCCATATGCTCCATGTCCACCTACCTGGTACGGTCAACCATTTGCAGGACAATTCAAAGACCATTGTTATTACGAACCACAGGCAAATACATGTGATAGTGTTTATCGCGGTTAACCCCCATTTATCGTGGGGGTTTTTTTATGTATAGGAAATAATTTTCACATTTTCTATTATGCTTTTAATCTAGCAATGATCTCGGTTGTAACCTCAGACGTCAAATGAGTCCCACCGATATCCGCGGTGTAAATGCCATCACTTGTTACACTCTCAATAACACTTAACAACTGCGAACCAAGTTCCTCTTCACCAAAATGGTCTAACATCATTTTCGCTGTCCAAATTTGACCGATTGGATTTGCGATCCCTTTCCCAATGATATCTGGAGCAGACCCGTGCACAGGCTCAAACATCGAAGGATATTTTCCATTCACATTAATATTCGCAGCTGGCGCAACACCAATACTCCCCATAATGGCAGCACCTAGATCTGTTAAAACATCTCCGAAAAGATTACTTGCAACAATAACATCAAACCGTTCTGGACGCGTCACAAAGAAGGCCGCTAAAGCGTCAATATGCTGTGAGTCTGTCCTAATTTCAGGATAATCCTTCGCTACGTCCTGAAATATTTCATCCCAAAATGGCATTGAATAGATAATTCCATTTGATTTGGTCGCACTGGTTACATGTTGTTTGCGCTTCTTCGCCAATTCAAACGCATAGCGCATCGCCCGTTCTGTTGCCTTTCTTGAAAAAATTGCATTTTGAATCGCTATTTCTTCTTCTCCTTGAAAAATTCTGCCTCCAACAGAACTATATTCCCCTTCACTATTTTCTCGAACGACAAGTAAATCAAAGTCCTTCGGGTTAAATAGGGGTGAACGAATTCCTTTTAAAAGTTTTGCAGGTCGAATGTTAATCACTTGCTCAAATTCACGACGAAGCTTTATTAATAGCCCCCAAAGGGAAATATGATCGGGAACAAGCTTCACATTTCCAACCGCCCCAAGGAATATGGCATCAAAATCCTTTAATCGTTCAAGACCATCTGGTGCCATCATATCACCATGCTCTAAATAATATTCGCAGCTATATGGAAACTCGATAAAATCAAATTTCAAACCACCATGTATGCCTGCTACTGTATGTAAAACCTCTATCGCTGCAGGAACTACTTCTTTCCCTATCCCATCCCCAGGTATTGACGCAATCTTCAAATTTTTCAAAGCGTAAAACCTCCCTTAAGCTAATTTCTTTTGTTCAAATCGTATCATATTGAACTGTATTCGGCCATCATAAAAAAATCGACAAGTGCACACTTGTCGATTAATAAAATTTCGCATCCATATTACGTAAATGTTCGAGGTCTTTTTCCTTCACCAGTAAGCTCACACCAATGTACGAAATGAGGGAGAATAGTACTGGCAGGACAACTGAATGCATACCAAATGGTTCTGGTGAGATTGTATGAATTAGAATATAACTTCCCACTCCTACAAGAATGGAAGAAATAGCCCCATATTTATTACCTTTTCTCCAATATAAACCAAGTACAACTGGCCAGATAAAAGCTGCTTCAAGACCACCAAACGCAAACAAATTCAACCAAATGAGTAGATCAGGAGGGTTGATTGCTAATAAAAAGACAAGAATTCCAATCAACCCTGTGACCGACATACTCAGTCTTTTAACTGTTATATCTGATGCATCAGGTTTTATGTAGTTCAGGTAGATATCTTTTACAATCGATGAACCAACGATTAATAATAAGGAGTTAACGGTAGACATAATCGCTGCCATCGGTGCAGAAAGAACAACTCCAGCTAACCAAGCCGGTAATACCTCCATTGCAAGCAATGGCATAACCGTATCAGGAACGTCAACCCCCGGAATAATGGCTCTTGCGAATACCCCTGATAAATGCATACCAAGCATAATAAATCCAACAACTATGGTCCCAATTATCATCGCTTGGTGCATTGCCTTTGAATGCCTGTACGACATAGCTCGGACAGCTATTTGTGGCAATCCAACAACTCCAATCCCTACAAGAATCCAAAAGGATGATAAATATAAGGGAGTAAGGGAGCCATCATGGCCGAACGGTGATACGAGACTTGGATTTTCAGATACCAGCTCTTTCATTATCGCTGGTACACCACCGCCAGCGATAATTGTTCCAATTAGGATGATTAAAGTCCCAATAAACATGATGATCCCTTGTATCGTCTCTGTTAAAGCTACAGCTCGAAATCCACCAATCGTTACATAAATTAAAATGGAAAGTGCAAAAATGAACAAAGAACTCGTATAGGACAAACCTGTTAACGATTCAATTAATCTTCCCCCACCTACCCATTGGGCGGACATTGACGCAAACAAAAAGATAATTATACTGCCTGCTGATAGCAAAACCACCCATTTTGATTTGTATCGCTCCTTTAAAAAATCAATGAGTGTAACAGCATGTATTTTTCGTGCAACAATCGCAAATTTTTTCCCTAAAACCGCAAGAACAAAATAACCGGTAACTACTTGTATCATCGCCAGTAGTACCCATCCTAGCCCCATCGTGTAAGCAGCGCCAGGGCCGCCAATAAAGCTACTGGCACTTCCATAGGTAGCGACCATTGTCATTGCAAGTACAAATCCACCTAACTCCCGACTCCCAAGAAAATAATCTTGGAGAAATCCAGTACTCTCTTTTAAACGGCCTGCTGCATATATACCCACAATAAAAATAATCACTAATAAAGCTATGAAAGGTATCAATACTCCCCAATTCATAAGGAGTCACCTCCCTCGTTTTCATCAAACGGTACCTCTTTAAATACCATTTTTACAAGAATGATGACTAACATAACAACAACTAAAAAACCAACCACACAACTGTAAAAAAACCAGCTAGGCAAACCCAAAATATATGTATACTCTTTAACAGGCTTTGACCCTAGACCATATGCAAAGCCAAACCACCATAGGAAGTTAAAAACCGCTAGTCCTATCCCAATAACTGCCTCTTTTTTAGCAACCTTGTATCTACTGTCACCTGAATGTTTACTCTTATTCATCACGACTTCTCCTTACGATTATCAATACATTGACATATTCTCATATCCGTTATACTGCCCCAAAATCCCCTTTTGCCATCAAAAAAGCTACCTAAGAACTCCTTAGGTAGCTTCTACTTATTATTCAGCTGATTCTTCATCAATTAAATAATTGTAATCTGAACAATCAACAGGTTCAAAACCTGGTGGTGTATAGAAACGTAACAAGTCACCATTTACAACTTTATCAGAAGTGGCTAATTTTTCTTCAACGATGTCTTGAAGTTTCTTTGCAGAATCTAATTGATCTTCTGCAACTTCAACTCCAGTCGTAGAATCATAAAACTTACCATCGACTGATGAAATAGTTGGACTTACGAAATCACCATTACGGAATGGTACTACTTGATCATGCTGTTCAGATAATAAATCAGTTCCAAATTGAACATACTCTTTTGTATCAATTCCAAGCAAGTGTAGAAGTGTTGGAAGAAGGTCGATTTGACCACCGTATTGATGCTTAACCCCACCTTCCATTCCTGGAACACGAATAAACAATGGTACTCGCTGTAGAGATGCATTATCAAAAGCAGTTATTTCTTCTTTTTCTAATACTTGCTTCATGGCTTTATTATGGTTTTCCGAAATACCATAGTGATCACCATACATAATGATTATCGAATTATCGTATAATCCTTTTTCTTTTAAGTCATTGAAGAATTGCTCTAAAGCTTCATCTGCATAACGTGCAGTTTGGAAATATCCATCAACAGAACGATCACCTGTTGTATGAGGCGCAATAGTTGCATCCTCTTCACTGATTTTGTACGGATAGTGATGCGTTACTGTAATAAATTTTGAGTAAAATGGTTGCGGTAATGTATCTATTAAATCCGCAGACTGTTCATAAAATGGCTTATCCATAAGTCCATATTCAGCAAGATCTTCTGAATTCATTTGATAAAAGCTTGAATCAAAGAAGTGATTATAGCCAAAAGACTTATAAATTTCATTACGGTTCCAGAAGCTTCCTGAGTTACCGTGGAACACAGCTGACGTATAGCCTTGCTGACCAAGAATTGCTGGTGCCGCTTGATATGTGTTCATACCTTTTGTTGTAAAGGCTGAACCCTGCGGTAGACCATACATTGAGTTTTCAAGAATAAACTCCGCATCTGCAGTCTTACCTTGAGCAGTTTGATGGAAGAAATTATCAAAATACATTGTATTTTCTTCTTTAGTTAGTGAGTTAAGAAATGGCGTTACTTCTTCCCCGTTCACCTTGTAGTCAATTAAAAAGTTCTGCATGGATTCAAGGTGAAGGTAAATAACGTTCATCCCTTTACCTACTCCAAAATACTCCGGATTCGGTTCAGCATAGTTTGCCTTCGTATAGTTAATCACTTCAATACTGTCATTGCTGTCTGCTAACGCTCTTTGAGTTGAAGCTTTTGTGCTTTGAACAGCATCATAAATGGTATAGTTGTACATACCAAGATATTTCACAATGTAGTGGCGGTCAAATCCACGTGTTAAAAGTTGTGGACGATCAGCCTCTGCAAGAGTAAGGTTTACAGCTGAAATCAAAATCGCAAAAGCGAATAATGCAGCCACTTTAATTCCTCTCAAGCTTGTTGTTGTTTCAACCTTGATAACTTTGAAGACCATAAGTGCTACCAATACAAAAAAGTCAACAAAGAACAAGAAATCATATGGTTTTAAAAGAGAAGTAATACTTCCACTTACATCACCAAAGTTTTGAGTTTGAAACAATGTTGGCAATGTAATAAAGTCACTAAAGAATCGGTAATACATAATATTAGCGTATAAAAGGAATGACATTAGAAAATAGATAATAAGAAGTCTTCTATATCTTTTCTTCCCTTTACCCAAAAATGAAAAACCTAAGAAAAATAAAGCCGATCCAAGTGGATTTAATAATAATAGAAATGTCTGTAAAGAGTTATCAATATTTAAGTTAAATTCAGTTGATTGTGAAATAAATGTTTTCATCCATAGGAGAAAAACTGCTAATAAATAAAAGCCAAAAAAGCTAGTGAAGATATTTTGACCACGTTTTAGAATGTTCTTTTTCATGATTGCACCTACCTTCGATATAAACAAAAAAATTATTATCTCTTCTACGAAAACTCAAAAACCATTCTATCAAGTAAATATGAACAAATTATTAACATACGTAATAAAATTTACATTTGCGGTACATTCACTTACTTTACTACGTTTCTTTAAAATGTCAAGAGTCCTAAAAAACCCCGAAATTTTCTTGCAATTTATGTATCCCCTTACAATCCAGCCTGTACACCATTTTTACAAACTTTTATAAAATACGTTAGATCCTTCAAAATTATGACCACTTTTCCTTTACAAAAAAGAGCAAATTGAAAGACGAAACAATCTCTTTCAATTATACTACTGTAATAGAAATTACTTTATTTGGAAAGGGCTATTCGAACTATGTTTTTTCTTGCAATTTTCCTATTTCTCTTAGTTTATTGTGGTATGTGCTTCTTTTTTGGGTATATGGGATGGAACTGGCTTGAACACTCATTTTCATTTCGACATAAAAAGACATACATATTGGTTATACTTGTTTTATCATTAAGCATTTTTGTGGGTTACTCAACTTCCTCTGCAGTCTTACAGACAATTGGTTATTATTGGTTAACATTAACAGGCTATGGACTCGTCCTTTTGCCCATTGCAATTCTATTATTCTTCCTATTTAAAAAGAAAGGTATTCGCATAATTGGCTTTGGTGTAATTTTTACGTATGTCCTTATTTTGAGTGTCGGAACTTACTATGCATGGAGTCCAGTTGAGAGGAACTATGAAGTTACGATTAACAAAAGCTCTGAACGGGACAATTTGAAAATCTTAATGGCTTCAGATTTTCACCTGGGTAGTATTGTTGGTGAAAACCATCTTAAAAAGTTCGCCCATTTAGTAGAAGAAACTAGTCCAGATATCGTGTTAATCCCTGGTGATCTAATCGACGATCATATTGAACCATTTTTACAGAAGAATATGGGTAAAATCATGACGGAAATCAAGGCACCGCTTGGAGTATATGCTACACTTGGAAATCATGATTATTACGGTAATGATGATGAAAAAATTGTCGAAGAAATGGAAAAGCACGGGATTGAGGTTTTAACAGATGAAGTTACCATGATAGAAAATGATTTTTATCTAATAGGAAGAAATGATGATACTGATGATGATCGCGCTGGAATAAACGAGCTTATTGCACACCTTGAACATTCAAAACCATTGATTATGTTAGACCATCAACCAAATGAACTTGATGAAGCCATGAAAAGCGGAATCGACTTAATTCTGTCTGGTCATACTCATCGAGGACAACTATTTCCTGGAAATCTACTAACCAACCTGCTTTATGAAAATGA
The DNA here is from genome assembly GCF_059415045.1 of Ferdinandcohnia sp. SAFN-114. Lineage (NCBI taxonomy): Bacteria > Bacillati > Bacillota > Bacilli > Caryophanales > Bacillaceae > Ferdinandcohnia > Ferdinandcohnia sp. SAFN-114. The sequence goes on from NZ_JBPFDQ010000092.1 coordinate 17,529, forward strand.
TTACGGCTTGTTGAAAAAAGAAGAGTTAAATTCAATTGTGTCATCTGGATTCGGTACATGGGGTCCTCCCCTCAGGCTTGGAACAAGATCTGAAGTTGTCGTAATCAATGTAAAGTTTAAGTAAGAAGCATTACCTCACAGGAGGTAATGCTTCTTTTAATTAGTTTACTGATGTTGTCTTATTCTCTTTCCCTTTACCAATAAATTGGTCAAGAGCAAGTGCCTTAGAACCAGTTATTGCGAGCATCATAGCCATTGCAAGAAACGCTAGGTCTAATTCATAACCTGCCATCTGACCGTTTCCTAGAAACCCTATTGCAAGTTTTACTTTCACAATGGCTCCAACCATGACTACAGCAAAAAGAATAGAAACGATTCGACTAAATAAGCCAAGAACTAACATAAGTCCTCCAACAAATTCAATAATTGCTACACCATAAGCCACAACACCAGGAATTCCTATGCTCTCAAACCAACCAGCAGTATTTTCAACTCCTCCTTGGAACTTATCTAGCCCATGAATAAAAAACGTAATACCTAAAACCACTCTAATAATTAATTGACCTAATTCAAATTTATTTTCCATTTGTATTTCCCCCATTTTTTAGAATGTTAGTGATCCATTCAATTAAATCACGATAATTTTGTAATGAAACGGTATGTCCTTCTGGATAAGAATGAAAACTTACAATTGCCCTTTGCTTTTCAAAAAACTCCTTACTCTCCACTCCCCATTCAAAAGGAAGAACAGGATCATTTTCCCCATGAGAAATGAAGATAGAAAGGTTTTCGACGGGTTGTATATCATAGTCCTTTTTAACGAAGGCAGGAATATACCCACTCAATGCAACAATACCCTTAATACGATTTCCTAAGGCGAGCCCTAAAGTCATTGAAACAATGGCACCTTGGCTAAATCCTAATAAATATATATTTTCTTGATCAATCGAATAATTTTTCGAAGCATAGTCAAGAAAATTCTTCAGTTGACCAATGCTTTTGTCGAATACCTCTCTGTGCGGTTTGCCATACCCCTCAATTGTAAAGAATGCATAACCTGGTGGCTGTGCTAATGGCCCACGAATACTAAATATATAAAAAATATCCTCCAACCCTTTTACTAACGAAAGAAGATCTTGTTCATTGCTCCCCATACCGTGCATTAAAAATAGAGCAGGATATTTTTTATCGGGATCAATTGTTGTAGGATGGCGAAGTTCATAGGTAAATGGTGAATTCAAGTAATGTCCCCCTCCTTGGATGTTATTTACTAATTAGTAATCTAATCGAGTAATATTTTTATAGAAATAAAATATTCATATTAGTGAACCGAGAGACCAAAAAAAGAAAAACCTTAAACGGTTCTTGTTGTTTTCTAATATGAATATTTGTTGTTTATAAGATAACAATATACTTAGTAGCTTGTCAACACTTTTTTTGCTACTATTAAATTAAGTTTCATACTAGAAAACATGTGAGGTACAGATATGGATATTGGTACAAAAATTCGTGCGATACGAAACCGAAAAAAGATCACAATCGCCCAAATGTGTGAAGGCACTGGTCTATCAAAAGGATTCATTAGTAATGTAGAAAACAATAATACATCTCCATCCATAAATACACTAAAAACAATCGCTGATTTTCTTGAGATTCCACTTCCCTACTTGTTATTGGAAAAGAAAGAACATATGCGTGTCATCCGTAAAGATGATAGAACAACTACCTCCTTTAACAATTTAAAAGTGGAACACCTCACCTCTAAGGGTGGGCTACGTATGATGATTGTAGAATGTCCACCTGGTGCTTCAATGGGAGAACCTAACGCCCATGAAGGGGAGGAATGCCACTTGGTCTTACAAGGGAAAATTCTTGCTGAACAAGGGGAAGATTCAGTTATAGTTGAAGAGGGAGATTCTTTCAGCTGGAATGCAAGCGTCCCTCATTTCGTTAAAAACATTGGAGATACAAAGGCTGTAATCTTAATCTCCGTTTATTCTGATTCAGAATTGAATGATATTTTATAGTGCAAGCTTGCGAACAACGCAGGCTTTTTTTCTTGGTTATTCCTTATTTCGTAGGTCAATACTAAAAATGCTTTGACAACGGTTTAAAAATCATGTAAATTATCTAATGTACGAACATTATTAAACAACCAAGAAAATAATATTCGGTTTTAGGAGTGTTTTTTGAATGGAAAATGTATTTGATTATGAAGATATTCAGTTAATCCCTGCAAAATGTATTGTTAACAGTCGTTCAGAGTGTGACACTACAGTCGAATTTGGCGGCCACACATTTAAACTTCCGGTTGTCCCTGCAAACATGCAGACTATTATAGACGAGAACATTGCACTATTTTTAGCTGAAAATGGCTATTTCTATATCATGCACCGTTTCAACCCAGAAAAACGTGTTGATTTTATTAAGGATATGCAATCTCGCGGTTTAATTGCTTCTATCAGTGTTGGAGTAAAGCCTGAGGAATACACTTTCGTGGAACAACTTGCTGAAGAAAATCTTGTACCTGAATTTATTACAATTGACATTGCACATGGACATTCAAATTCAGTTATAGAAATGATTAAACATATTAAAGCACATTTACCAAAAAGCTTCGTAATTGCGGGTAACGTTGGTACACCAGAAGCAGTAAGAGAACTAGAGAATGCTGGAGCTGATGCTACAAAGGTTGGAATCGGGCCTGGTAAAGTGTGTATCACAAAAATTAAAACTGGATTTGGAACTGGCGGCTGGCAACTAGCTGCACTTCGTTGGTGTGCGAAGGCTGCAACTAAGCCAATTATTGCTGACGGTGGTATCCGTACTCATGGTGATATCGCAAAATCAATACGTTTCGGTGCAAAAATGGTGATGATTGGATCCCTTTTCGCAGGACATGAAGAGTCCCCAGGTGAAACAACAGAAGTCGAAGGTAAGTTAGTTAAGGAATACTTCGGTTCAGCTTCTGAATTCCAAAAAGGTGAAAAGAAGAATGTTGAAGGTAAGAAAATCTATGTGGAGCACAAAGGCTCATTAAAAGATACACTAAAAGAAATGGAACAAGACCTTCAGTCCTCTATCTCTTATGCTGGTGGAACGAAACTAGATTCCATCCGCCACGTTGATTATGTGATCGTTAAGAACTCAATCTTTAATGGTGACCGAATCTACTAATTTTAAATGGATGAGCTAAGGGTTCCGCTCCAAGGTTCCAAACAGTAAATCACAGTACATTTTTAGCGTGAATTCACATATGAATTCACGCTTTTATTTGATAAATTAACTCCTAATACGGATTTCATCTTATAAAAAATTCAAATTACTAGACTTCGGACTCAACCACGATGTTTTTTATGTCCCTTGTCCGAAGATACCCCACCTTCGGACTCAACCTTGTTCATTCTACCTTTCCTTGTCCGAAGATACCTCATCTTCGGACTCAACCTTGTTCATTCT
>NZ_JBPFDQ010000093.1:0-20856 GCF_059415045.1 Ferdinandcohnia sp. SAFN-114
AACGGCAATTATAATTAGGGATTCGAGGGGAACTTGACAGTTTCGTTCATATCAGGGACCTGTCCCTCCGTCCCATTTGTTTTAGTTGTTTGGTGGTACTCCAGCAGGATTGGAGTAACATCAAGATCCATAAATTAGGAGGGTTACGCTAATCCAGCCATATTGTAGTGTCACCACCTACCGAATCATAAGAAATTAATGGTGCACAAGCCGGTTAGTTTTGCTCCGAGCAAGTAATTTTGACCAAATTTTGATGAAAATATGGCTAAAATGGTAACTCTATTTATTTGTGAAATATTTCACATGACATAAAACTTGTCCCGATGTATGATTGACTTGTAAGAAAGTTTGTTCAGTAGTGAACAAACTAAGTCTTAAAACAAACATATATGTAAACAACCTTTTATTGGATGGAGGTCATTGATGATGAAAGCATGGGATGGTTTTAAAGAAGGAAAATGGCAAAAGGACATTGATGTACGTGACTTCATAATAGAGAACTTTACACCATATGAGGGTGACGATGAATTTTTAGTGGGACCGACCGAAGCGACAAATACGCTATGGAAGCAGGTAATGGAGTTAACAAAGCAAGAGCTGGAAAATGGCGGCGTACTTGATATGGATACGAATATTGTATCTACGATTACTTCACATGGTCCTGGTTACCTTGATCAGGAAAAGGAGAAAGTGGTTGGATTCCAAACGGATAAACCCTTTAAGCGCTCACTTCAACCGTTTGGTGGAATTAGAATGGCGGTTGATTCTGCGAAATCCTATGGGTTTGAAATAGACCAGGAAATTGTAAAGATTTTTACTGACTATCGAAAAACGCATAACCAAGGTGTATTTGATGCTTATACACCAGAAATGAGACTTGCGAGAAAAGCGGGTATTATAACAGGACTACCTGATGCATATGGTCGTGGAAGAATCATTGGTGATTATCGCAGGGTAGCCCTTTATGGTGTCGATAGACTCATTGAAGAAAAAAAGAAAGACCTTCTTGAAACTGGAAATGGAACCATGACTGACGACATCATTCGTGACAGAGAAGAACTTTCTGAACAAATTCGTGCACTACAGGAATTAAAGGAGCTAGCTGTCTCCTATGGCTATGACATTTCAGAACCGGCTACAAATGCAAGGGAAGCATTTCAATGGCTATACTTCGCGTATTTAGCAGCGATAAAAGAACAAAATGGGGCAGCGATGAGTTTAGGACGTGTGTCCACATTCCTAGATATCTATATTGAAAGAGACATTAAAAACGGCACTCTAACCGAGCAAGAAGCACAGGAAATTGTCGATCATTTTGTCATGAAACTGCGACTCGTTAAGTTTGCAAGAACACCAGATTACAATGAGCTATTTAGTGGTGACCCTACTTGGGTGACAGAATCTCTAGCAGGTGTTGCGCTTGATGGGCGTCCATTGGTTACAAAAAACTCATTCCGTTTCTTGCATACTCTAGACAATCTTGGACCAGCACCTGAACCAAACCTAACTGTACTTTGGTCAGTGAAGTTACCTGAAAACTATAAGAAATACTGCGCAAAAATGTCTATCAAAACAAGCTCCATTCAATATGAAAATGACGACATTATGCGAGAAACGTATGGGGACGACTATGGCATCGCGTGTTGTGTATCGGCGATGACAATTGGAAAGCAAATGCAATTTTTCGGAGCAAGAGCGAACCTAGCGAAAGCTTTAATCTACGCAATCAATGGTGGAATTGATGAAAAACTGAAAATCCAAGTTGGTCCGACATACTCACCAATTACCTCAGAGTATCTAGACTATGAGGAAGTTCTTGAAAAATATGACCTCATGCTTGAATGGCTTGCAGGACTTTATGTAAATACATTAAATATCATTCACTACATGCATGATAAATACAGCTATGAACGATTAGAAATGGCATTGCATGACCGTGAAATTTTACGAACAATGGCATGCGGAATCGCGGGGCTATCTGTGGTCGCTGATTCACTAAGTGCTATCAAACATGCTAAGGTTAAAACCATTCGGGATGAAAACGGAATTGTAGTAGATTACGAGACTGAAGGAGACTTCCCGAAATACGGAAACAATGATGATCGTGTTGACGACATCGCAGTTGAGCTTGTGAAGCGTTTTATGAATAAGATTAAAAAACATAAAACATACCGCGACTCTGTTCACACACAATCCATTTTAACCATCACATCTAATGTCGTGTATGGGAAAAAGACAGGAAACACACCTGATGGCCGTAAAGCTGGGGAACCATTTGCACCTGGTGCTAACCCACTCCACGGCCGTGACACAAAGGGTACACTTGCTTCATTGAGTTCTGTCGCGAAGCTTCCATATGAATACGCGTTAGATGGAATCTCAAATACTTTCTCAATCGTACCGAGAGCTTTAGGAAGAGAGGAAGAAGCGAGAATTAGTAACCTAGCAGGTTTACTTGATGGATATATGATGAAAAAAGGTCACCATTTAAATGTGAACGTCTTTGACAGAGAAACATTAATGGATGCAATGGAACATCCGGAGTTATATCCGCAATTAACAATTCGTGTATCAGGTTATGCCGTGAACTTTATCAAACTAACAAGAGAACAACAAATTGATGTGATAAACCGAACATTTCACGAAACCATGTAAGAAAAGAGGAGGACGATCAGCATGAACGGACGCATTCATTCCATTGAAACCTGTGGAACGGTAGATGGACCAGGACTACGTTATGTTATTTTCACTCAGGGGTGTTTGCTCCGTTGCCAGTTTTGTCATAACCCTGATACTTGGAAATTAAATATGGGGAAGGAGATGAGTGTTTCAGAGATTATCAATGATATCAAAACCTATCTTCCTTTTTTCCAAGCATCGGGCGGTGGTGTTACCGTAAGTGGTGGTGAGCCTTTGCTTCAACTTGACTTTCTAATCGAGTTGTTTAAAGAATGCAAGAAGCTTGGTATTCACACTACGATTGATAGTTCTGGCGGATGCTTTACACGTGCTCCTCATTTTATGGAGAAATTAGAGGAATTACTGCCACTAACTGACTTAATTTTACTAGATATTAAGGAAATCGACCCGATAAAGCATAAGGAGTTAACGGGCCTATCCAATGAACATATACTGGATTTTGCTCAGTTTCTATCAGATAAAAATGTTCCAGTTTGGGTTCGACATGTACTCGTTCCAACAATTAGCGATAATGATGAGGATCTTACAAAACTATCAGAGTTTATAAAAACACTAACAAATGTGAAAAAAATTGAAGTCCTCCCATACCACAAACTCGGTATCTACAAATGGGAAAGTCTAGGTCTGGAATACAAACTAAAAGGAGTCGAACCCCCAACCGAACAACGAGTTAAAAATGCAGAAAAAATCCTAGGGTCATAGGGTCTCTCACCTGGGACATAGGGACAGGTCCCGTGTCCCACCATATTTTTACAATCAACTTAACAAGTAAGCGGCGATAGGAGCATATAATCTTCCTCTTGCTGCTTTTTTTGTTGGGATATGAGCCGATTTCAAAGCAGGAGATATGGTACAGATAACGAAATGTAGTTGAGGATAAAAAATTTTAAGTAAGTTGAAACAAATTCGGGGTTGAAACGACTTATTACTGATTGGGGGCGAGGCATTGGAGAATATGTCGTTCGATATAGAAACTATTTATGATACGTATTACCGGGATGTTTATCATTTTGCACTCTTTTATACGAATAACCGTCAAGAAGCAGAAGATATCACACAAGAAACTTTTATTAAAATTATGAAAAACTTAGGCAGTCTACAAAATCCAGAAAGATTGAAAACATGGATTTTCTCGATAGCAAAGCATACGGCAATTGATCTTAAACGAAAACAAAAGTTTATTCAATACTTACCAGATTGGATCTACGAAAAGGAATCAGAAGAAGCTACGCCTGAAAAGAAGGCCATCCAAAAGAAGGATTGGGAAGAATTACAAGAAGCCCTCATAAAATTAAAGCCTACCTATCGGTCCATCATTATTTTTCGCGGACTAAAAGAGTTGTCTGTTAAAGAAACCGCTGAAGTCATGGGATGCAGTGAAAGGAAAGTACGCGTCGATTACCACAGAGCGATTCAACAAATGAAAAAACAAATTAGAGTTCACGAGGAGGGGTGGGGACTCAATGAACAATCGAAATGATGAGAAATGGTTACAGCCTTTAAAAAATCGTCCTGACCTTGAACCAAATCAAATTTTTGCAAAAGAGCTAAAAAAATCACTAAAGGAAAAACAGATAACAAAAAGAAGAAATTTTTCAGGGCTCAAAATGTGGGTCCCTGTAACAGCGGCAATTCTGCTGTTCTCCATCGTATCTATGTCCTATGTGACAAGTAATTTAGATCAAGGGCAGCAGCCAGTAGAAACCGAAACCAAGGAAACTGCAAATGTCATTAATCCGGATTTTGATGCATTGTTGGCCGAGAATCCTGCGTATCAACAAATGTATGAATCAGTCTTAAAGGTAACGACAATAGAAAAAGCTAGTAAGCTAGTAGTCCATTTCTTTGAGGCACTTCATGTCGAAGATAAGGAATTCCTTAAAAATAATGTGTTTTTTGTGGCAAATCCGGAAAAGGAAGTTGATGTATTACTTGATTTTTACAAGGGGATTGATGTGAAATCCATAGCTGTTAGCGAGTTAAATGAAAGTCAGGCAGAACCTAGTATAGAAATTGTCTTTTCTTACAAACAAAATAATGAGGAAAAACTCCATCATATTCATATTAATTACTGGGATGAAACAACAGTAGAAATTTATGCCCCTCTAGACGAGTATGTACCAGAGGCCAAAAATGATCTAGAGCTTAATGAGGTAGAAAGAGTAGCTTATGAGGAATTCAAGCTTGACCATGATCTTGAGGCAATAAGAACACTAGAGCCAATCAGTGTTGCGAAACTATATCTCCAAGCGAACGCGGACGGTGATCAGGAAACTTCATATGCTCTGTACACAACAAGAGAAGAGTATGTGATGTGGTCGAAAGAGGAAGATAAGAAGTACTGGGAAAAAGAAACAAGGAATCCAGAAAGCTACAAGGAACCTTTTTACGGTTTAGGTTCAGGAACGTTTCACCAAACGAACGAATATCAAGGATATATTTCCTTTCGTAATCAAAATGGAGACATGGGCTTCCAAATGGTAAAAGATGAAAACGGCGTATGGAAAGTAGCCTTCATGCCAATTCAATAGTGAAATTAAAAAATCCAACCTCATTTAATCGGGAGGTTGGATTTTAATTATTGAAGTCTAAAGCCTTCTTCATATAAATAGTCTTCGGCTTCATCATAGGAGCCAAAGGCTTCTTCTAAGTTTAGGCCGGAATATATATTCCACCATTCATCCTCGAGTACAAGTAGTAATGTATGTCCCTCATCATTAACCCAACGTTCTTCCTGTCCTTCACCAATGATGGCATTTTCCCTTGCTAAAGGAGAGTTCGCAGAAAGGGATTGAATCGATTCTTTCACGATTCGTCTTAGCTCAGCTTCGGAGAAATCCCGTATATTAATAAATCCCTTAGCATCGACTTCGTAGTTTTGAAGGTTTCCGGCGTACACAAAGCCATTACCATTTGGATGAAGATGCTGTACAACAATCTTCTTTTCAAAGACGCTGTCATTATAATGAAAATTAACTCTCCCTAAAGATACATTTTTTCGTTCCAATTCCGGGAATGATTCGATGACCTTAAGTTTTTCCTCGAAAGATAGCATATTCATGTCCTCATTTCTATTTAATAAATAATTTATTGAATGATTTCCTTCACTCGCCCAACTTGTCCATCCTCTAATCGAACCTTAATTCCGTGGGGATGGAAACTAGACTTCGTTAAAATATCTTTCACAATTCCTTTTGTCAGTATACCAGTACGCTGGTCTTTCTTTAACACAATTTGAACTTCAATTCCCGGTACTATATCAGCACGATTCTGCCCATTCATCACAAAAACCCTTCCATTAATTATTTGTCTACCTAGTTTACCCTACATTGGGACAAAGGGACAGGTCCCGCGTCCCACCATAATTTTCCTGGGACAGTGTACCTGTCCCTCTGACCCACCTTCCGGTCGAGCCCACCGAGCTGACTCACACAAAAAAAGATGGCCCTCAGGCCATCTTCACCTTTAATATAGCTGTATAGGATGCATCGTTGATTCTAATGCTTTGAATTCATAGCCTTGCTCTTTAAGATAGTCTAATAGTTTAGGTAAATGCTCGAGTGTCTCTGGTCTTTCGTGCAAAAGAATGACAATTGGCTGATTCACACGATTCAATTTAGTTAGCTGCTCAATTACACTATCTACGTACCGGCTATCCCGAAATTGCCAATCCCGGCTGTCAATATTCCAATCCCACATCTTGTAGCCAGCAACATCTACAGCTTCTTTATATGCGTCAGTCATATATGGTGCGCTGCCAAATGGAGTGCGGATGAGATCTGATTCGATTCCTGTTAATTCAAAAAGCGTCTGTTGTGTTTGGTCCATTTCACCAACAACGGATTTCGAAGATTGATAGAATTTGTTTTTATCATGTGTGACACCATGAAGTCCTACGCTATGTCCTTTACTTGCCATTTCCTTGACTGCATCAGGATAATTTTTCATATTGTTGTCTAACATAAAAAAAGTTGCTTTCGCATCATACTGATCGAGTAAAGCTAGGATATCTTTTGAAACCTTATGAGGACCATCATCAAAAGTGAGATAAACAGCCCTTGAAGGAGGGGCAGGTGTTTCCTTTGGTGCTACCTGTTCTTGATCGTCTTCCTGCTTCACATCTTCTTTGGGAGTTGTTGGTTGCACTGGATCTGGTGCTGGTTCTTTTGTTGGCTCAGTTGTAGGTGCGGAATCTTCTTTAGCGGGTTTTTCCGCTTCAATATTTCCTGTTGGTTTGTCATCAACTCTAAGATCATCATCTATTGGTTCATATTTTTCAGGAGATTCAGCAGGTGCTACAACCTCAACTATCGGTTCAGATGCATCTGCTTCTAGAAAAAATTTAGTTTTAAGTAGAAAAAAAGAATACAAGAGTAACAACACAATAAAGCCAAACAACGCAATAATTTTGACAATGTTGCCCTTTTTCATTTTTCTCGCATTCGACATTAAGCATACCTTCTTCGCTGTGATATTCTTCAATATATAAGACGTTTATATTGCGGAAACGTTTCAGTTTTATTACAACATTTTTACAAGATTTGTATAGACAAGCCTTATAGTAACATATGGAAAGACTTTGAGGAAGAAGAAATTATGGAAAAAAAAGGTTTTTGAGAATCAAATGCTCGTAGTCTAATATAATAAAGGACAATTTACTTGTTTCAACGATAAAAATAGTTAATAATCCACTTATAAGATCTTTTATGAAGGGGGATTCTCGATTTGAAAATGAGGGTTTCAGCCGTTCAATATCATCTTCACACAATCAGTTCCTTTGATGAATTTGCGGCTCAATGTGAGCATTATATAAAAACTGCAATGGAATTTGATGCGGAATTTATTTTATTTCCAGAATTCTTCACTACACAGCTTTTATCAATCGGTAGGGAGGACGGTTCAAGTCTCACTATTGATGATCTACCACGCTTTACAGAAAGCTACCGACAGCTTTTTTCAAACCTTGCCAAACAATACAATGTCCACATTATTGGCGGAACACATGTCATCCGAAAGGGCGACCACCTCAACAACGTGGCTCATTTATTTTATCCGGATGGAAGAATCGGGGAGCAGGCCAAGCTGCATATTACCCCAACTGAAGTGAACGAATGGAATATGACACCAGGAGAAGATTTCCAAGTTTTCGATACAGATAAAGGCCGTATTGCAATGTTAACTTGCTATGATATCGAGTTCCCTGAAATTGTTCGAATCGCAAAGGCAAAGGGTGCCGATGTGATCTTTTGCCCATCTTGTACAGATGACCGCCATGGCTTCCATCGTGTGCGTTATACAAGCCATGCAAGAGCTGTGGAAAACCAAGTCTATGTTGTTGGAACAGGCACGGTTGGTACTCTACCAACGGTTGATTTTATGCGTGCAAACTTTGGTCAGGCAGCGGTTATTACACCAAATGATATTCCATTCCCACCAAAAGGAATTTTAGTGGAAGGCGAAGTAAACAACGACATGATTGTAACAGCAGACCTTGATTTGGATCTTCTCTACGAAGTACGTGAACGAGGTGCGGTTACAACATGGCGTGACCGTAGAACGGACCTTTATCCTGATTGGAAATAAATGAAAGAGAGTGAATGAGATGGAATATAAAAGAATAACAAGCATCAATGACCCGTTATTTTTTAAAATGCATGAATTAATGAAAAGTGTGTTTCCTAAAGAGGAAGTTCTAGACTTTGAACTTTGGAAGGAGCCGCTTGAGGACCCTAGTATTCGTGTTTTCGTTGCGGTACATGACGATGAGGTCGTTGGGACAACGGAATACCGTTATTATCCAGACTGGAACATTGCAATGACTGACTTTACGATCATCGGTCAACCAGGATTGAGTATCGGTCGCTTTTTAGCACAAAACCGCAGTAAGGATTTACAGGAGTTAGCTGCTGTAAATGGTAAAGAGTTATTCGGAATGTTTGCTGAAATCTACGATCCGTATCAAGTTGCACACTATGAATTTGGAACAGTTAAACCAATGGATCCGTTCGTGCGCCGTGAGGTTTTGTCTCATCTTGGTTATAAACGTATAGAACTCGACTATGTTCACCCATCATGGAACAATGACGGGGAAGCAGTTAAGGGGCTAGATCTATGTTTCATGCCTAGTGATGACCAAGTATCTGAATTACCAAGCCAATTGGTTGTTGATTTCTTAACAACGTATTATACAGTTCTTCCAAACAAACCAGCAGATTGGCTTGAAATGGTGAACAGTCTAAAAGAAATAGAAACCGTAAACTTACTTCCATTATAATAATAGATCCATATTTAAATCTAAATGGTTTAAATATGGATTTTTTTTGTCTGAAAAATGTCTGAAAAACGACATGTGATATAAATCATATTCCAGCGGGGGAGAGAGGATTTACAATAAAGTAAGAAGTGTATGTTTGGAAGGTTTTTTGGCGTGGAGAATTCAAATTCGCAGGAATGTAACCTTCTGAGCAACCAATATCCGAAAAGCTGGTGATATTGTGATTAGTCAAATTTTAGATGGTTTTAGTTTTCACTCCCAATGGAATGGGGGTATCATCTTTTTTACCTTGATATTAATTGTCTTATATATGTTCCTATTACCAACACCAAAAAATCATCCGAAGCATAAATCCATAGCGCTTGCCGGAAGTATGCTGCTAATTCTTTTGGCTGTGGGAAGTCCTTTGAACCTATTAGGGCGCATGCTGTTTCGTGCTCACATCATACAGATTGTTGTTGTCCTTCTTATTGCAGCACCTTTGATTGTAATGGGATTAAAGACCAATCTGCTTGAAAAAGCACTTCGAAAAAATAGTGTGAAAAAGGTTTACAGTGTTTTAACTCATCCCGTGTTTACAATAATTCTCTTCCACGGTTTGTTAATTGGATATCACGTACCTGTTATGTTTGACTGGATTCGAACAGGATACTTTACAAATTATTTCTTTTTAATTGGCTTGATAGTAGCAGCCGTCTTACTGTGGTGGCCAATCATCGGACCGATCAAAGAGCATGATCAGATGACTTTTAAGAAAAAGCTCATTTATATAGTGGTCAACATCGTATTGTTTTTACCAGTGACTCTGTTTTTATGGCTCGCAAAAGATGCGTTGTATTCTGTATATAGTGACACAAGTCAAATGCTTGCTGCATTGGCATTATGTATGCCTCTTGGGGAAGAGATTCCGCCGGATTTATTAGAAACGCTACTCCCATATCCACCAATTGGAGAACAAAAAAACGGAGCAATCATCCTATTTATTACACAAACACTGATCTTCGGCTTGAGTGCAATATGGTTGTATATGAAAAAAGGCAGGAAGTGAATTCCTGCCATTATTGTTTAACTTAGTTTTCCAATGTAGGCTAATTCTGAGACGTCATTTGAGTCGGTAGAGCCATCAAGAATTTTGCGGATATCGAGTAAAGTATCCTGTAAACTAATCGATTCTCCTTTTTTACCTGTAAAGGCTTCGGCTACATAAAATGGTTGAGTTAAATATGCTTCAAGACGCTCACCACGTTTGTAGGTTTGGACTTCTGTTTCTGGTAGCTTTTCAAGCCCATGCACAGTAACGAGTGAACGGAGCTCGCGGTATCTTCGTAATAGTTTTTTTGCTCGCTGTTGGATTGTGAAATGTGTTTGGTCTAGGTGTGCCCCTTCAAGGACAGAAGAGGTTGAGTATACTGGATTGATTGCAGGATATTGATGTCTTGCAGTGAGGTCAGCGTCAAATTGCCATAAGGTTTCAAGTGGTCCAAATGGAACATCCTCATCTACAACATCCCCTTTTAAGTCCACAAGAACCGTTGTAACAGAGTTAATTCCAATTGAATGTAATTTTTCTTGCAAGATTTGGATATCCCCTGTGATTACATGTGATCGGTCAGCTGCAAAAACAATTTCACTCGTCTTTCCAAGCTTTGCAATTTCATCGTAGGCTTCTTTAATAGTGTTTACTTGGAATTGAACTTCATCTAAAACATCAGTAATTCCTAGATGATCCCCTTCCGGTAAAAGCAATACTGTCTTGAAATCATTGTTACGCAAGCGATGGAATAATTCGGCAAGAACTACAAGTTGCCCCATTCCTGGGCGAGCGACAAGACCAACTGTACCACCTTTTGCTAACGGAGCAAATACATCAAGCGTTTTAATCCCAGTTTCAATCATTTCCATTTTCTCCCCTCGAATTAATAATTCATCCACACTACATTCAGCTAAATCAGCAAGCGCCACAAGTGTGCGTACCTCTGCACGACCTACAGGAATTTTTCCAGTACACAGATTGGATACAGTGGCTGGACGTAATCCCACAGAACGGGCAGCAGTTGTTAAATTGGGTACTCTTCTGCGCAGCAATGAAACATTGAGTCGAATATCTTCCAAATTTTTCACCTCCTGTTACTTTTTAGAGTAAACTAAATTCCGCTTTGGTGCAATAGATATTTTCTCTACAGCGTAATTTTTTTTACGGTTGTGGTTTAATAGTTCTAAAATTGATAGAACAAAACTGTCATAAGGAAAAAACGTAACGTTTCTCCAATCTTAGTGAACCAGGCCACACATCTTTCAAATGAGTGGCTATTTACATAATCTCAAACTTACTAAAGGCGAACGGGTGGCCATAGTTATACTCTCACAAGGCGAAAGCTGAATAAGTGAGGGTACTCAATGAGGCGTAATCATACCCTCACCAGCCCAGAGCCACCCCAGTGAGGGTGCGAAAAAGGAGTAATCGTACCCTCACCATCCACAGAAAACTCTCTCGAGGGTACGAACCCGACCGAATGCGACTATCCCTACAACCTAAACAAGAATACACCCACCAACCGTATCCCATACTAAACCTAAAAACGGAAAAACAAGGAGCTGCCATGACGGAAATCATACCTGAATCATTTTTTCATCAACCTACATTAGAACTAGCAAAAGCTCTCCTCGGATGTAAGCTTATAAAAGAAACCGAACAGGGCGTAGCATCAGGCTATATTGTAGAAACTGAAGCCTACAAAGGCCCACTTGATCGCGCAGCGCATTCTTTTAACAATCGAAGGACGAAGCGGACAGAGGTGATGTTCGGCAAACCGGGTCATGTCTATACTTATCAGATGCACACTCATTGTCTCGTGAATGTTGTCAGTAACGAAATGGACATACCAGAAGCGATTCTTATCCGAGCGGTGGAGCCAGACCAAGGTATTGACCTCATGTATGAACGCCGCGGTCAAATGCCCATCAAAAATCTAACAAACGGACCAGGAAAACTAACGAAAGCATTAGGAATAACAATGGAGGACTATGGACGCACATTTTTTGAACCACCCATATACATCACTAAAGGCTATATTCCAGAAAACATCTCAATCGGTCCACGAATTGGTATCGAAAATACAGGAGAGGCAAAGGATTATCCGTGGCGATTTTGGATCACTGACAATCCGTTTGTTTCCCGTAAAAGATAAGGGTTTGCTCATACCTGAGCAGCCCTTTTTTTCATAAAAACTTACGCCTTCTAAGCCTCAGGTCCTAGTGAAAAATATAACTGGGGCTCATTATAGCAAATCGAAATTCAGGATAAGATTGAATCATGAAAGGAGGAAGTAAACATGAAAAAATTCGGATTGTTTATTCTTGGAGGTATTGCAGCAATTGTGCTTTTATCGCAGGTTGGACCACTGATTGGTTTAGCGATTAGCCTAGCCATTCTGTATTTTGCATTTAAACAGTTTATGAAAACTGATTCAACGCTAGGTAAGGTAATATGGGCCACTGTCGGGGTTATCGCTCTTATTGCATCAGCTTCAAATGCACCTGCAATTCTAGGCGTCGTAGCAGCATACATCCTCTATGTTGTCATTAAAAAATGGAAAAAAGAAAAAAACGAAGTCGTTACTGAATCATCTGACCCATTTACTAACTTTGAAAGACAATGGGCTGAATTGAACAAACGTTAATTAATAGAAATACGATTATTCATTAAAAAGGAGAATGATAAAAATGGCAAACCTATTAACTCGTATCAAGGACACAATTTTAGCAGATTTTCATGGCATATTAGATGAGAAAGAAAAGAAAAACCCAATCTCGTTACTTAACCAGTACCTACGTCAATGTGAGGCGGAAGTTGAGAAGGTTCGCAAGCTTGTCGAGCGTCAGCACTCTCTAAAGGATCAATTTGCAAGAGAACATCGCGAAGCAGCAGAACTTGCTGAAAAACGTAAATACCAAGCGGATGTAGCGCAACAAGCTGGAGAAACGGAATTATATGAGTTTGCTGTTCAGGAACAAGTTTCATATGAAGAACGTGCTGCTAAATTACAAGAAGCAATAAAAAATACAGCAGCAGAACTTATCGGCCTTGAGAAAAAGTATGAGGAAATGAAGCATAAGCTAAAAGACATGCATATTAAGCGTATGGAACTAATGGGGCGTGAGAACATTGCGCGAGCGAATCATCGCATGAACCAAGTTCTGGACACAAATGCATATACGAATAAGGCTTCAAGAACTTTTGAAGAAATGGAATCATATCTTGCTCGTCTTGAACATCAAGTAAATTCTTCTTATCATCGCAATACAATCGATGCAAGAATTGCACAACTTGAAAAAGAAGTGAAAAATGAAGAAACACATTCAATTTCATAGTGAAAACATGGTATTCTAAGAAGGCGTAGACAATCTACGTCTTCTTAGCCCCTATACTTTACGGGCAATAATCAATGCATTCAATGAAATGAAGGGAGGATCCGGACGTGTTAAATAAAATTAAATCAGACAACCTTAATGCATTTTTTCTTCTTGGCATCATTTTATTAATCATTGAAGTTACGTTTTTTAATGGCGGAGTCCTTTTCTCTTTTGTAATATCGTTTGGATGTATTTATATTGGCCGTAAAAAATTGCCGCGAACATTTGGCAAAATCCTGTTTTGGTTTGGATGGATTAGTTTAGCTTTTACCATTCTAAATATGATGACAGTAAAGTTTTTGATTCTTGCCGTTCTTATTTATTTACTTATCCAATTTATACAAGCTAAGAAAAAACCTCATTATATTAAACCTGATATAAAAGAATCAGAAAAAACATCTAAACAAGAACCTATTCTTAGACGTCAGCCATTGTTTCAAAACATCGTTATGGGTCAACAAAAAACACCAGAGTATGTGTATGAATGGAACGATGTGAACATTCAGTCAGGAATTGGCGATACGATTATTGATTTAAGCTACACGGTTCTACCTAAAGGTGAATCAGTTATTTTTATTCGAAATGTGATTGGGAATGTTCAAATTTTTGTTCCGTATGAGGTAGAAGTGAAGGTACATCATTCTGTCCTTTATGGAGCCACAACTATCTTTGAAAATCAAGACGCTAAAACGGTGAACCAAACACTTCATTATCAAACTGAACAATATGATCACGCCGAACCTAAGCTAAAGATAGTCACTTCCATTGGAGTGGGGGACCTTGAGGTGAAACGAGCATGAGTACCGTTAAAAAACAAATAATTGTTGGTATTTGTGTCTCAGTGTTTTTATTTGTATTGGCCCATGTCATTGTATTCATGGCTTTTCCTTTAGCGAATTGGGCCGCACTCTGGCAAACAAAGCTTATGGATTTGCCGTATATTATTTTAACCTTGAGTCTAAGCTTAATTGCGGGGCTTGTTTTTGGAATTTTGTCGGGGTATTTATGGAGAAAACAGTTGCTCTCTGTTTCTAATGCGATTTATCAAATTGAACAGGGGAGAACCATTTCTGAAATCCCCGTCAACCAAACTGCGGAATTCAACACCATTTGGGAGCGGATTAAAAAGCTACAAACTCATATTGCAGAGCAAACAAAACTTTCCCAAAAACTTGCAAATGAAAAGGCAGAGGATCAGGAAAAACGAATACAACAAATTGTTTCCGATGAGCGTAACCGTTTAGCGAGAGAACTCCATGATTCCGTTAGTCAACAACTCTTTGCTGCATCGATGATGATGTCTGCTATCAACGAATCTAAGCCACGAACTGATGAACGTGAGGCAAAACAGTTTAAGCTTGTTGAGGAAATGATTCATCAATCACAATTAGAAATGCGGGCACTCTTGCTTCATTTACGTCCAGTTGCATTAAAAGGAAAGACACTCCAAGAAGGAATCCAGGAGCTATTAGTTGAATTATCACAAAAGGTACCTGTAACCATTGAAACAAAGATAGAGGACTTTCAAATTGATAAAGGGGTCGAGGACCACTTATTTCGCATTCTTCAAGAGTCTGTTTCAAACACCCTCCGCCACGCAAAAGCAAATCGGTTAGAAGTCCTGCTCATTAAAAGGGATGAATTTGTCATTTTACGAATCGTTGATGATGGTATTGGATTTGATGTGGAACAAGCGAAAACCGGTTCCTATGGTCTACAGAATATGTATGAACGTGCTGTGGAAATAGGCGGTACAATGCGGACCGTTAGTCTTAAAGATAAAGGAACACGGATTGAAGTAAAAGTACCTGTGTTAGAGGGTGGAGAAAATGATTAAAGTATTATTTGTCGATGATCATGAAATGGTAAGGATAGGAGTTTCTTCCTACTTATCGGCACAGCCAGATATTGAGGTCGTTGGTGAAGCAGATGATGGAAAAATAGCGGTTGAATTAGCGCTAGAGCTTCGACCTGATATCATATTAATGGATCTCGTAATGAAGGAAATGGATGGCATTGAGGCGACAAGAAGAATTATTGAGAGCTGGCCTGAAGCAAAAATCATCATCGTCACAAGCTTTATTGATGATGAAAAAGTCTATCCTGCTTTAGAAGCGGGAGCAACGAGCTATATGTTAAAAACATCAAAGGCAAGTGAAATAGCTGAGGCCGTTCGTAAAACCTATCATGGACAGTCTGTTTTAGAGCCAGAAGTTACAGGGAAAATGATGGTTCGAATGAGACAAAAGGAAAAACAGCTTCCACATGAAGAATTGACAAACCGTGAAATGGAAATCTTGCTTTTAATCGCTGACGGAAAAACGAATCAAGAGATTGCTGATGAACTTTTTATCGCACTAAAAACGGTAAAAGTACATGTAAGTAATATCTTAAGTAAGCTAGAGGTACAAGATCGAACACAAGCGGTCATATACGCATTCAAACATTCTCTAGTACAATAAAATAATTTTTCGACAAAAAACGCAGATTTCTTTCTGTGTTTTTATTTTTGTATTAAACTGAAAGAACGTTTTTATCTAGTGGGTATTATGACCTATACGTCAATTACCATATTTTATGCGATTCAGGAAGATTTTTATACCTAATTAACTATTTAGTTTGTAGTACAGATGGTTTATAATTGAAAAGTCGATATTTGACGAATTGCGTCTGTGACTTTTGGCCCTTTTTTGTAATAAAAAAAGGATTATTGCATATATATCTAGAAATATAAGAGAAAATGGAGAAAAAGAGATGCAAAAAATGGATAAAAGAACGGTATTCTTATATGAGGAAAAAAGAACCGTAACCTGGTTTAGTATTTTATTTTTTATCATACTAATTGGCTACGATATCTTTTATTATTTTATTTATCCTAGATATGATTCAATAGTATCATATGGTTTTCCGACAGATTTTGTCTATGTAATGTACTTCTTTATTCTATTATTAATTCCTTTGATATTTTTTAATAATCGTAATAAAAAGCAACATTATACTAAATATTATTTTTTCTTTACCTATACAATTTTAAGCTTTATTAATGAACTTTTTACTTATTGGAATAAACCTGAATCATTTTCAAGTGGTAATGCTGTAGAAGTTTTCTTTGTTTTATTTTCTCCAATTTTTGTGAGCAAAAGATATTTCTGGACAGTTACAATAGGTTTGATAATTAAATATTTATTACTAGGTGGTCTACTCGCAAATACATTAGTTGCTTTCCCTATTGTATTAACAATTGTACTTGGGGTAATTGCTTATATTTTCTTAAACAGATTTCAAAGTTATATCACTGCTTTAAGCACCTCTTATGATCAACAAATGGAAGGAATAGTAAAAGGTGTTATTGCAGCCCTTGAGCTAAAGGATCCATATACAAGAGGCCATAGTGAACGAGTAGCAAAATATGCGATGGTGTTAGCGAAAGAGTTAGGATCATTTACGAAGGATGAATTAAAATCCTTTAACTATGCCTGTCTTTTACATGACATTGGTAAGGTGAATATTCCTGATTCTATATTAATGAAGCCAGCGAAATTAACAAATGAAGAATATGAAATCATCAAAACACATCCTGTTGTAGGAGAAGAAGCAGTAAAAAACGTAGAAGGACTTGGCTCGAGTATTAGTATAATTAGATCACATCATGAAAGATGGGATGGAAAAGGATATCCTGACCAGTTAAAAGGAAATGACATTCCGTTAAATGCTCGAATCACAGCGATAGCGGATGCTTTTGATGCAATGACCTCCTCTCGTTCTTATCGTGGGGCACTCCCTGTAGAAGAGGCTTATGAGCGGATCCTTCAAGGTGAAGGTACTCAATTTGATCCGAACCTTGTAGCGATATTTAAAAAGGTATACCAACAATGGATATATATTCAAAAAGAATCCTAGAAGAAAAGATTAAAAATCGGGAGGTGAAAATATATGAAAATCAAAAAGCTAAATAAACTTTTAGCTACTTGCTGGTGGTGCGGATTTGTACCAGGTGGACCAAGAGGTTAATTTATAATGAAGGATGCTTACAAAAAGTGGAGCATCCTTTTATTTTGAATAAAATAGGTAGGTGTGAAAAATGCAATTAACTGCTGATTCTATTATATGTTTACACGAGTTATTGATACGTACAGATAATAAGAATTTTATTATTGAAGATCTAGTAACTCATGAATTTTATGAAATGCCAGTGGTATGCATTGATGCAATTGAGTTGATTAACGACGGTTTATCACTTGGTGAAATTGAACACCTACTTATTGAAAAATATCCAGATGAAGAGATTGATTTACTGGATTTTGGCCAACAATTGCTGGAGTTAGATTTAGTAGAAATGGTAGATGGAGCAAAAGTAAGTCTAGAAAAGACACGTAATCATGAAGAATTAGGCCTTAAATGGATATCACCGAAACTAGGGAAGATTTTCTTTAATCGGTTTACTCGTTTTTTCTATCCATTACTTCTGTTAGTGAATCTCTTACTTTTTGTGAAAGATACTGATCTTTTTCCTCGTTATCAGGATCTTTTTGTCTTTGATACAATGATGTTTAATATTCTTTTGTATGCCGGAATTTCAATTGTTTTAATCTTTATTCATGAATGTGGACATATTTTGGCTATCCGTTCTTTTAATCTTCCAACACGATTACAAATTGGCAATCGATTGTTTTTTGTTGTATTTGAAACGGACCTTACACAAGGGTGGAAACTCTCCTCAAAGGACCGAAACTTGTTGTTTTTAGCAGGCTTGTATTTTGATAGTTTCATTCTTTTTATTGCCCTAATCTTAAAAATGTCTAACGCATCCTCACACGGGTTTATTAATGGAATTATTAGTTTGATTATTTTCGATATTGTCATCCGGATTATTTATCAATGCTGTATTTATATGAAAACAGATCTTTATTATGTTTTTGAAAATAGTACGGGGAATTATAATTTGATGGAAAGTGGAATTGAATACTTAACAGCATTATTAAATAGAAAACGAAAAGCAGTAAAGAATAAAATAATTGTTTTCTATTCCTTTTTCTTTTTGATTGGAATTTTGTTGACCTTCTCTATGTTTAGCTATTACTATTTACCTCAATTAGTATATATTATGATAAATGTTCTCCCTGGGTTTACTGAGTCAGTATCATCTCTAAAATTCTGGGATGCTCTCGTTTTTTGTGCACAAATGTTGATATTCCTTTTACTACTCTCCTACTCATTATTTAAAAAATTCGAAAGTAAGAGAGAATATAGGACTATATACTCAGGTGAGGAAAATAATATATAATAAAAAAAGCATAATCATTTAACTAAGTGAGGATTGATATGTCTTATCAAAAACATAGCACTCTTCTTTTACATGAAGAGAAAAAGGCTTTACGTCTATATTTAATATTGTTTTATAGCATTTTAGTGCTATATGATTTTTTCTATTATTTTATATACCCTTTATTTTTTAACGAAAAGATTGGACTTCCTACTGATTTTGCTTATGGAGCCTATATATTAATAATTGTCCTTATTCCAGTCTCATTTTATTTAATGAAAGTAGGTAAGCTACATTTAATCAAATATTATTATGTGCTGGCATATCTTTTGGTTTCTGGAATGGATGATGTACTCACTTATTGGGGGAGTAATGAAGTTTTTAAGAGTGGGAATGCAGCTGAAATTGTCTTTTTGCTATTCTCTCCTATCTTTATTAATA
Source organism: Ferdinandcohnia sp. SAFN-114 (assembly GCF_059415045.1). Classification (NCBI taxonomy): domain Bacteria; kingdom Bacillati; phylum Bacillota; class Bacilli; order Caryophanales; family Bacillaceae; genus Ferdinandcohnia; species Ferdinandcohnia sp. SAFN-114. The sequence continues at coordinate 19,092 of NZ_JBPFDQ010000093.1, forward strand.
AGAGATTTTTTCTGACAGTATCAATTGCCATTACAATGAAATATGTATTGATTGGCCTATTATTAGGAAATGGTATTGTAATGGCACCAATCCTGCTAATTGGTATGTTTGCACTTATTGCCTATATCCTCCTAACCCGTTTCTACTCGTATATCGAAGCACTATCGGTAACGCATGAGGAGCTCCGTAATAAGGAGAAGCTTGCTTTTGTCGGGCAGATGGCAACTACAATTGGTCATGAAATTCGTAATCCGTTGGCATCTTTAAAAGGGTTTACCCAGCTTCAGCGGGAGAAACATAAAGAGGATGAGGCACAATATATGATCATGGAGCAGGAAATTGATCGGATTGATTCAATTCTTAATGATTTACTGGTTATCGGCAAACCAAGGCAAATTAATGTGACGAAATGTAATCTAAAGAAACTTATTGAGTATGTCCTTTCAATCTTTGAGCAATCTGAGAACGCGAGGAATGTTGTAATTGATCTGAAAATGGATGAAGCTGTTTTAGACATCGATTGTGATGAAAAACAAATGAAGCAGGTATTCTTAAATCTCATCAAAAATGGCTTTGAATCCATGTCAGAGGGTGGTAAGCTAACGATTAATGGCAGCCAAACTGCCAATAACATGTTATCGATTATCATTCTTGATGAGGGCAGTGGAATACCTGAGGATGTACAGGAAAAGCTGTTCCAACCATTCTTTACAACAAAGGATTATGGAACCGGCCTAGGTTTAATGGTGTCTAAAAAAATCATTGAAGATCATAATGGACAAATTAGCATTAATAGTAACCTAGGAAATGGAACAAAGGTAGAGATTATATTACCGATTACGCAATAAAAAAGTCGACTCTGGAAGTCGGCTTTTATTTTTAACAATAAGAATATAATGCTTATTTTTGAAAGATTAAGATAATTTAGCTAAGAAATCGATATGATAGACTTTCTTTGGCCTGCCTCTTAGTTTTTTCTGCTTTTTATAAGAAACTTCTGCTACTCCCCTTTCCTCAAGCTTTTGTAAGATACGGTTTGCAGCTCTTTGAGATATCCCAAAATGAATGGCAAGATCATCAGAAACAAGTTCAGTTGTTTGAAGTTTTTCCATAACGGCCATTACTTTTTGGATATGTAATGCAGAAATGCCTATTTGGCTACTAAATTTTTCAATTTGAATGTTCAGTTGAATTGGAATTTGTAAACATGTCTCATCTCCAAGAGGTCCGATTAATTGATCATCTTCGGTCATAATATAGGATGTCCCGCGATCCATTCTTCTTTCTTTGTTGGCGTGTTCAGCATTGAAACGAGCCTCTTGCAAAGTATTTCCGATTCCCCAACCAATATCTATTTCGTATGGTAATGTTTGTTTAAGATCGGACAAAAGCGAACATTGTGTAAACTCATTTGTAATGTCCTTCAATGCCTTATAGTTTGTAATGACTTCAAAATTTAGGAAGTTCCTCTGAATAATAAAGCCATATTGATTTTTTCGATTGTATTCTAGCAGGGCTTGATTCAACATTAACATTTTCCGTTCCAGGTCATGATTCGTATCGGGGCTTATTGTTATCTTTGAAATAGCAATATTCCCAATCACAACTTGATTTTCCGTTAAACGCATCAGTTTGATTTGATTAATAAAATCATTCACTTTTTTAATCATTGATTCTAAGGAAGGATAAATGATACTATGTCAAGAAAATAGACACAGATTTTTCTACCGCGCTTTCGCTTGGTAGCCTTCATAAAAAAGTTTAA
>NZ_JBPFDQ010000094.1:0-20771 GCF_059415045.1 Ferdinandcohnia sp. SAFN-114
TTTAAACTTTTTTATGAAGGCTACCAAGCGAAAGCGCGGTAGAAAAATCTGTGTCTATTTTCTTGACATAGTATCACAACTTGAAATACAAGCATGGAAATCGGACATTCTGGGCTAAAGGATATTATGTTAGCACAGTCGGGTTAAATGAAAAAACAGTAGCGAAATATATTCGTGATCAAGAAGCAGAAGACCGTTTGCGAGACAACATGACCAAACGAGAATATGTAGACCCATTCCAAGATAAATAGGAAAGGTAAACGGTTGACGGTCAATTCAGGGGCCCCTTTAGGGGCTTCGTTGGTAAAGTGCCCTTATAGGGCGAAATCAAAACCGCCCGTTCTACGGGCGGATACTTACTTTATGCTAAATTCTAATAATTGGTGTTAGGCTTACACTTTTAAAAAATACTAGATTTTCATAAAGAGAATAACTTTTCTAAATAATAATGAAATGAATTTGACTCTACTGCATATTTTCTTCACAATTACCTGCTACACTATTACGGAAATATGTATTTTGATATGGAGGTATAAGTGGAAAGTTAGAAGGACTTATATCAAGAATATTGAAAATTATAATAACATGCCATCGAGCTAAAAGTGAATGAATGATGGTTTGACAGAATTTCATAGGAAGGTATGACTAACATGCCCAAAATACTATTAATAGATGATGAGATAAGAATGCTGCAACTGTTAACTTTGTATTTAGAGCTTCGAGGATACACATGTATTTCTGCGAACTCTGGGGAACAAGGGTTAGAATTACTTCAGAGTACTAACGTAGACTTAGTATTGTTAGACGTGATGATGCCATTTTTTGATGGATGGGAAACTGCAAAAGAGATAAGAAAAATCTCTCAAGTACCTATTATTATGTTAACCGCGAGGGATACAACAACAGATATGGTTAAAGGGCTAAAGATTGGTGCAGATGATTATATTACAAAGCCGTTTGATGAGGAAGTACTGCTTGCTCGTATCGAAGCGATGTTAAGAAGGACCAATCAAAATAGTAGAATCGAAATGCATGGTTTAGTGTGGGATGAAAGTAACCATACGCTTTATTTTAATAACGAAACGATTGTTCTTACCCCCAAGGAGTTTAATATGGTTGGGTTATTAATGAAAAATACAAAAATTGTTTTTAGCAGGGAAAAATTAGTGGAAACAGTGTGGGGAGTGGACACAAATATAGACGATCGTACAATTGATTCTCACATAAGAAATATAAGAGAAAAACTTAGAAAAGTAGGATTCCCAATCGACAATCACTTGAAGACTGTTTGGGGGATTGGATATAAGTGGGAGTAGGTTCTAGGAAAAGTCAATAGTGTCTCATCAGAGCAAATTCTTAAAAAAGTTGTAATGAGATTATTGTTTAGGGATGGTAATGAATTCAATTAGTGTAGAATGAGAAGCTAGGATAGTTGCTCTAATTTTTTGCATCTAATTACTAATCATTGAAATATTGACACGAAATTTGCATAATTTCTCCAAATTTCCTTTGTAGAATTAATATAGGAGAGGAGATGGGTATGGTGGACAAAGTAAATCGACGAAGCTTTTTAAAAGGTTCTTTTAAGGGAGCAATAGGGCTTTTAACTATTTCCGTTATACCATTGGGTCTTGTCGCTTGTAGCGATGATTCTATTGATACAAGTTCTATGGCAAATCTAGGTCCACTTGATGAATTGAAAAAGGGACCTTTCCCAAAGAAAGTTAATTATAAGGTCAAGGTAAAAGATGCATGGGTAGAACAGGAGTTAGAGGGTTTTGTTTATTTAAATGTAGAAAATAGAGATCTTCTTATTATGTCTCCAATTTGTACACATTTAGGATGTACTGCAGGTAACGCTGAAGAGGCTAAACAAAAAGATGGTGTTGCTTTCTATTGTCCATGTCATGGAGGAGAGTATGATCAATATGGAGTTAATATTGGAGGTCCACCTCCAAGACCACTTGATTTATTTGAACCTTACTTGATTGATGGAAATGTACATATACCAATCTTAAGTCCTCAGGAGAGAAAAAAGATATGAAAAGGAACATGAAATGCTGTTAATATTATAAAATAGTGATAGCTAAGAGCCTATATAACAAGTAATGTATAAAAACTTGCATAATTTAGGCTCTTTAAGCTATATCTTTGTTAAAGTAAAGCACCCGTATATAAGGTTAGACAGATATTTCTGATTGACCTTTTTCTATATGGTCTTATTATAACGGTAATCGGGGTAGAAGGTCGCACCCATGGGACTTGATCCCGTCAACTAAACTGTTCACCCCCTACTTGTATAAACATGTTTCAGGCTGGTTGGGACAATGAGATTCCGTTTAACAAGCAAACCTATGACAATACAAGAAGCCTGATTCTCGTAAGAAGAAAACGACTGATGAGATAATTGCACGTAATAAAAGATTAAAGAGAGTTTTACGATAAGAAACGTGCAGAAGGAAAACCCTTCAGAGTAGCAGTTATTGCATGTGTTAATAAGCTCTTACACTGGATTTACGCCTTACTAAAGAGCAGATATACTAAACCAGCTAATAGTTTGTCAACATTTTTCAATAAAAAGATTAATAACATCATGATATACTAAAATTGCACATGCCAAATAACATTCCTCTATACTGTAATTGGAAGGCTTTGTTGTTTTTGGTAGATATAGTTATACTGTCAACTTTGTGCAGATGTTTGTGAAGCGTGTGCTGTTGAATGTGAAAAGTTTTAAGATATACAATGCCAAGAGTGTGCAACAATTTGTCGTGAATGCGCAGAAATGTGCTAAACCCCTTCTTTTTTAAGAGGGGTTTTAGCCAATTATTATGTCTTCTCCACAACCAGTAGAATATTACCGAATTATTTTGGTGATAGTTCACTTTCTACTAACCACTTATGATTTTTAACTTTTTCTCCTGCCGTAGAAATATAATCTACCATATACACAGTTGTATCATACGCACCTACAATTGTAGCTTCAGCACCCTTCATATTTGGCATATGGTCAGCAAGTATAATAGCCTTACTTCCTACTGGGAAAGCGGGATTTTTAGCTTCTTTTAAGCCTTTAGGACCTTTTCTTGAACTCGAATGACTCATTTCCATATTGTCCATCATCAAAATATTTTGCAACCAAGTTGCATGTCGTTGTTCATCATGTGAGGCGTGCATGAAGTGCATTTGAACATGATGAGTTGTTGCTCTTGATGCAATATCCTGATAAAAAGAAGAAGCTTCTAATTCATCTTGAATGGCTTTTTGGACACCTTCTTTAAAATTTCTTGGTAATTCCCCAAAAGGAATTTGTGGTTGTTGTCCACCCATCATGCTTAAAATCCTTGTAAACCAATGATAATGCTTCATTTCATCATGCTGTATTCTTAAAATAATCTGTCTGAACTGTTCATTTGGAGTTAGTTGAAGTAATCTTTGATAAAAATTATAAGCATGAACTTCTGAAATAATAGCTCTTGAAACGTCTTGTATTAGTTGAGCGTCACCAGTTAAATCCATTCCCATACCCATCGGACTACTACCAAAACTGTTTTGCATATCAAAAGTCAAAAAATCTCCTCCATTCCAATTTCTAATATAATGTACGATTACCCAGACAATATGTTTGTGTTTTAGCCCAAAATTCTTTAAAATATTCCTACATAATCGACTTATTGTAGGTTATTGAAAAGAAGCATAAGTCTAGGGGTTTTTATCTTCCATATCAAAAGGAAAATTATCTAAAATTTTGGTAGCCATTTCTCTTATTTAGCAAAATTACTAATAAAGTCCTATAACATCTGCATAAAATCTGCACAATTTCTTGATAATTTAATATGGACGTTAAATAAGTTTGAAAGGTTGGTAATGATGAAAAATAATAAAATACTGTTTGGATTAGCTACATTATTGCTGGTATTCCTTTTGGCAGCATGTGCAGGTAATGAAGAAACCACACCAAATGAAAACACAGATACTGAATCTGACACTCATGAAAATATGGATATGGGTGAAGAAGAATCTGAGTCTAATGGAGAAATGGATCATTCAGACATGAATCACTCAGGATCTGGTGAAGTTCCAGAAGGTTTGGCGGAGGCAGAAAATCCTACCTATCCAGTTGGTAGTAAAGTGATCATGCATGCGGATCATATGCCAGGGATGAATGGTGCAGAAGCAACAGTTTCAGGAGCCTTTAATACAACAGTCTATTCGGTTACATATACTCCAACAAATGGTGGAGAACCAGTAGAAGACCATAAATGGGTCATTCATGAGGAAATTGAAAATGCTGGAATTGAAGCATATAAACCAGGTGAAGAGGTTGTATTAAGTGCAGAACATATGGCAGGTATGAAAGGTGCTACTGCAACGATAGATACAGCTGAACAAACCACTGTTTATATGGTCGATTTCACTGATACAAAAACAGGAGAAGAGATAAAAAATCATATGTGGGTCACAGAAGATGAACTCTCACCTGTTGAATAAATGAATATAATAAAATAGCTATAGCCTATAGATTTTAAAGATATTTCATATTGACTAATTTAAAAACCCCTACATTGATTAATAAATCATGGAGGGGTTTTTAAAAGCGTTATACGTTAGGCAGACATTTTTCGGCACATTTCAGCACAGCTACGGCAGATATTTGCACACTCTTGGCAATGCGGATCCTTAAACATCTCGCAATGTTTAGCACACTCTTCACAAATCGTCGCACATACACTACAAACAGCAGCTGAGTGAGAACTATTACCTGCCATAAAATGTGCCGCTGTTGAACAAATTTCTACACAGTCATGTAACGTTTGAATACACTTCACTCTAGCCTGAACATCGGGTTCTTGCAAACAAGCAGTTAAACATTCCTCACAAGCTCTCATACATTTTAAACATTCTTCGATACATGCATCCATATTTAATGGAGATGATGACAAAACTCCCATAAGAATTCCTCCTTCTTTTTTTTCGAATTTATTATGTCCAAAATCTTTTAGGTTATTAAATTTCTTATAACACAACAAAAAATAATTTTAAAAGATTCATTTCTCCATTATTTCTCCATAATTCTTTGTTAAGCTAAAAGATAGTGCAGAAAAAAGACTGCTACTTAGAGAGTGCAAATAATGCTACAAGTAATTCTAGGAGTGAAGGACAAAAATGTATCAAATAATTTCCGATATTAGTAATTTCCTAAGTACACCATTCAGGAATATGTTTTATAGTGTAGAGGGCATACCTCTACTTGCAGCGTTTTTACTAGGCCTTGTAGGTGCTCTAGTTCCATGTCAGTTTACTGGAAATCTTGGGGCAATCATGATTTACGGTAATAGCTCTGTTCAAAAGAGGGTTGCATGGCAAGAAGTGACCTTTTTCGTACTAGGTAAGATTGTTGTGTTTTCTGGTCTTGGGCTTTTGGTATGGTTGCTGGGACAGGAATTTCAAGCAAATTCAACGCTGATTTTTCCTTGGGTTCGGAAAGTCGTCGGTCCTATTTTAATTTTTGTTGGTATTTATCTGGCTGGCTTTTTCAAAATGGGATGGACGATTTCATTAGGGAAAGTACCTGATAGATTTATCAAAAAAGGTAAGTTGGGTGCTTTTTTAATGGGATTTAGCTTTTCCTTAGGATTCTGTCCGACTATGTTTGTATTATTTTTTGTAACGTTAATGCCGCTCGTTTTATCAACACCATATGGAGCAGTATTACCAAGCATTTTTGCTATCGGAACGTCAATCCCATTACTTTTAGCTATTTTTCTTATCTGGTATTTTGAATTAGGAAGTATATTTATGAAACAAGGTAGGAAGGTAGGGGCAATTGTTCAAAAGACAGCCGGTTGGATAATAATTGTACTAGGAGTATTAGATACATTAACTTATTGGACTTGAGAATTATAGGAATCTATACTAAAAATCCAGTGGATTACCACTGGATTTTTTTATAGGTCTATTTTTGTTGGATTTTCCATTTTCAATGGTTCACAGAATATACTTTTTTTCTACATAGTTTCTGCAAAAATTTATTTTAAAGTATACCCTATAAAGGTATTTAGTCTTAAATATTACTATAAATACATGTGGGGGATATCAAATGAAAAAAATCGTTATGTTCATAGGTCTTATAACATTTTTAGCTGTACTGTCGGGTTGTAACAGTGAGGAGAGTAATTCAGCAGAAGAAAAAATGGATAAAAATTATTTTTACATACCAAATTCGGCTGAAGGAACAATTTCAGTAATTGATCCTAGTAAAGCAGAAACAATTGACACTATTTCCTTAGGAACAGAACAGGCTTCCCATGGAATTGCCTTAAGTCTAGATGGAAATGAGCTGTATACAGGAACTGGTTTTTCTGGAAAGTCAGTTCTTGTAATAGATACAAAAACAAAAGAAAAACGTAAAGAAGTTAAATTTGATGAAGGGGTACATGGTATTGATTTAAGTCCAAACGGAAGGTATCTTTATGTCTCACTAAATCCAGGCCTCGGCGGAGAAGGTGGAAGTCTAGCAATCATAAAGATTGAAAATATGGAAATTATCGCAAATGTCAAAACGGATAATGGTCCGGCACATGTGGCAGTAACACCATCTGGCTCACAAGTCTGGGTAGCAAATGTAAATGGAAATTCAGTTTCCGTTATTAATACACAAACAAATGAATTAATAAAAACGATTGCTGTCGGTGATGTGCCAAATGAAGTAGTCATTACCCCTGATGAGAAATGGGCATATGTGGCTAATGTTGAATCGGATTTAGTTACGGTCATAAATGTTGAAACTTTAGAAGCTATTAAAACCATTAAGGCAGGGGATGGACCGCATGGAGTGACAGTATCTCCAAATGGAAAAGAACTATGGGTCTCGAACAATAATTCTAATGATATAACGGTCATTGATACTCAAACACTGACTACAAAGCTTACAATACCAACAGGTTCATATGCAAATCATGTTGCTTTTTCTATAGATGGAAAATGGGCATATGTAACTAACCGACAATCAAATGACGTGCTAAAGATAAATGCTGAAAATAAAGAAGTTACTTCAAAAATACAAGTTGGTAGCGAACCTCATGAGATCTCATTAGAAGATTATGTTAGTAGTATATCAGAGCCTATTGAATATACCTTTGAATATGCATCCGAAAGTACGGTTTCTCCAACTAAAGGAACTCCGGAAAATGTTTCTTTAGAAGAACGAACTAGGACTACTAATGCAAATGGTGTTGAAATTCAAGCGCTTCGATTACTTCCAACAGATGATACTGATGGAAGTAAGATTGATTTTGAGAAGTATGAAGTCTTTCAGTTGAATTTAACAACACACTCAGGGGATCTTTCATCTCTCAACTTAGATAAAAATACTTTCTTAGTTGATGAAAGGAGTAAAAAACAAAAGCCATCGGAATGGGTGACAATAAGTAATGATGCACATCATCCTGTTTATCTTGTGACATATCCAAAAATTGAAGCTCCGGAAATATCTCTTAAAATTGAAAATCTTGATAAGGAACCTGTTATCTTAATATGGAACAAATAAGAAGGGAATTAAATTCATAATTTCTGCACAATTATAAATTAAAATAATAGGGTTGGTCGTTACCTTGTTCATTTTATTTTAGTATATGATATTATTTCATTGTAACGGGTAACCGTATTCTACGTATCTCTTTGCAATGAGAAAATTCGGGTAACTTGCGAACTAAATGTAACGACTAATAACTAGGAGTGACTTTTATAGTGAAAAAAATATTGGTTTTAATTAGTACGTTAGTATTAGCAATCTTTCTAAGTGCATGTGGTGACAAAAATAGTAGTGATAATACGGATGAGCAATCAGGTAAGGAAACAACTCAGACGGATCCAAATACACCAAAGTCTTCGGAGGTAGGCAATTTTGATGGCCATCCTAATTTTGAATCATTCGACGGTTCAATAGATCATATCCATGGTTTAGGTTATGCAGGGAACCAAAATGCAATCTTTTTTGCAGCACATGATGGTATAAAAGTATTTGATAATGGTAGTTGGTACAAGACAAAAACGGAGAATAATGACTATATGGGTTTTAATGCAATAAATGCAGGGTTTATTTCAAGCGGTCATCCTGGAACAGATTCAGAGTTACCGAACCCAGTAGGTATTATTAGAAGTGTTGATAATGGCCAATCTATTGAAAAGCTTGGATTACTTGGTGAAACTGACTTTCATTTGATGGGGGTAGGTTTCGAAACAAACACGATATATGCTTTACCGCCTAACAACAATTCAGAGATGCAAGCTGGAGAATTATATGTCAGCGAAGATCTAGCAAAGACATGGGAAAAAGTAAGTACTAAGAATCTAGGTGAAAACCTTATTGGATTAGCAGTGCACCCTACAAATTCTCAAAATGTTGCAGCTGTTGGAGAAAAAGGAATCTATTATTCAGAAGATAAGGGTAATACATTTGAGTTAATTACAGAAAATATGCAAGGAACATCAGTCTATTTTAGTAATGATGCTTTCTGGTTTGGTGGTTATGATGGGAACGCAGTGTTAATTAAAAGGTCATTAACTGATGGTAAGGAAGAAGAAATCAATTTACCAAAGATGGAACAAGATGCAGTTATGTACATGGCCCAGAATCCAAAAAATCCAGATGAGCTAGTATTTGCAAGTTTCAAGGGTAATGTTTATCGGTCAGTAGATGGAGCAAAAACATGGACAATTTTAATTGAAAATGGGGAAATTCAATAACGTAGTTTCTTAAAGGTAGAAATTCATTTGCTAAAAATCTGAGTAATAGATGATTAGTTTAGAATTTTTGCAATTGCTTACCATATATTGAGCATTATAGCTTTAAATATAAATCCTCCAATTTCGGAGAATATGTTTCATGAACCTATTTGCTTCTTTGTAGTTTAAATGAAAGACTTAATAAATTGTTTTTTGTATCAATTGCCTGTTCGTGTTTTAAAAGGTACTTAGTGACAATATAAAAAATAAATTGTTATTTGAAAGGAGTAAAGGACTAATGAAACAAGATAAAGCTAATGATCCTCATATCAATGACCAACAAGAGGTTAAAAATCATCAACACCATAGTCATGAACATTCGAATCATAGTAGTCATGAAGACCATCAACACCATGAACATATGAATCATAGTGGGTATGAAGACCATCAACACAATGAACATATGAATCATAGTGGGTATGAAGAGCATCAACACCATGAACCCACGAGTCATAGTGAGCATGAAGACCATCAACATCATAGTCATGAACATATGAATCATAGTGGACATGGTGGCCATTCTGGTCATCATGGACATATGGTTGAGGATTTTAAGAAGAGGTTTTGGATATCGCTTTTTTTGGCAATCCCGATTTCGATATTATCCCATATGACTCAAATGCTTTTTGGATATGAAATAGATTTTACGGGAGACTCATTGATACTATTTTTATTTTCTACAATCATTTTCTTCTATGGTGGAAAACCTTTTTTAGAAGGAGCTAAGGATGAGCTCAAAAGTAAGGCACCGGGAATGATGACACTTATTTCACTTGCGATTGTTACAGCATATGTTTATAGTTCGCTTACAATATTTTTTATTGAAGGCGGCGATTTCTTCTTTGAATTAGCGACGTTAATCGTTATTATGCTGTTGGGACACTGGATTGAAATGAAATCGATTATGGGTGCATCCAAGGCATTGGAAGAGTTAATCAAATTGATGCCGAAAGAAGCTCATAAAATTGATGTAAATGGAAATATAATTGACGTATCCGTAGAGGATTTACAACCAGGTGATCAAATTTTAGTTAAATCAGGAGAAAAAATCCCTATAGATGGTAGTATTTTTGAAGGAGAATCGACAGTTGATGAATCAATGCTAACAGGTGAATCTGTTCCTATTGAAAAAGGACCTGGAATGGATGCAATCGGTGGTTCTGTTAATGGATCAGGTGTGCTGAAAATAAAGGTAAGCAAAACCGGTAACGATACATATCTTTCACAAGTTATAAAGTTGGTAAGTGATGCTGAAAAAACAAAATCAAAAGCTCAAGGATATGCAGATATTGCAGCAAAATGGTTATTTTATGTCGCCGTTATAGTTGGAATCATAACCTTTGCTTATTGGGCAACAACCGGGGATATGGAGTTTGCACTGGAACGAATGGTTACCGTATTAATTATCGCATGTCCTCATGCATTAGGGTTAGCCGGACCTCTCGTCACATCAAGATCTACTGCAATAGCAGCCAAGAAGGGATTATTAATCCGGAATCGGGTAGCTTTTGAAAGTGCATATAAAGTGGATCGGGTTGTGTTTGATAAAACTGGAACTTTAACCGAGGGTAACTTTGGGGTAACTGATGTTTATCCGGTTGACGGTGTAAGTGAAGAAGAACTTTTAAAATTAGCTTATTCTGTTGAAACCCAATCTGATCATCCGATAGCAAAGGGAATTGTTAAAGAAGGAAAAGAACGAAAGTTGGAATTATATGAGGTAAAAGATTTTAGGAATTTAACGGGTAAAGGCTTAACTGCAAATGTAAATGGAACAGAAGTTTCTATTTTAAGTCCGGGTGCAATGAAAGTAAATAATGTTACCTTTGATGAAAAAATATATGAAAAATTAGCCGCCCAAGGAAAAACTGTAGTCTTTGTTGTAAAAGATAATGTTTTGCGAGGGATGATTGCTTTAGCAGATATCGTTAGAAAATCGTCCTTTGATGTCATTAAAGAATTACACGAAAGAGGTATTGAAACAGTTATGATGACTGGAGATAATTCCAAAGTTGCGAATTATGTGGGTGAACAATTAGGAATGTCAAAAGTTATTGCTGAAGTACTTCCTCATGAAAAATCAAATAATGTAAAAGAATTAAAACAAGGTGGCAAAAAGGTTGCGATGATTGGAGACGGCATAAATGATGCCCCTGCGTTAGCGGAGGCGGACCTTGGGATTGCAATAGGAGCTGGAACTGATGTTGCGATTGAGACGGCTGATGTTGTGTTAGTAAATAGTAATCCTAATGATATATTAAATATCTTAAAACTTTCAAAAGCAACTACGAGAAAGATGTTTCAAAACTTAGTATGGGCGGCAGGCTACAACATTATCGCTATTCCATTAGCTGCAGGTGTATTGTTTAATTTTGGTATTGTAATTACACCGGCTATCGGAGCAGTTATTATGTCATTGAGTACGATTGTTTGTGCAATAAACGCTCAATTGTTAAGAATTGATTAATTATTAAAAACAGACTTATTATACGCTAGTTACATTATTTAGCTAACTACTTTACATACCCTAAAGGGGTATGCTATGATGTGAATAAGTTAGGAGGTTTAAGCTAATGGAAAACAAAACTGAAGAAGTGGTTTGTTGTCATACAGAAGATGCTACGTCTTGTCGCAAGAGTCATCATCCTGAACGTGTGAAAAAGGATCTAACCAATCGTTTAAACCGTATCGAAGGTCAAATTCGAGGCATAAAGGGAATGATTGATAAAGACGTTTACTGTGATGATGTGATTACCCAGATATCTGCTACACAATCTGCTTTAAACAGTGTTGCTAAACTTCTTTTGGAAGGTCATTTAAAAGGGTGTGTCGTAGATCGCCTTTCTGAAGGTGACGATGAGGTTTTAGACGAATTAGTTGTGACCATCCAAAAACTAATGAAAAAATAAATTTTTTAAGCTTTATATACCCCTATATAGTATGGGGAGTTAAATTATATTTTTAAAAGGAGAGTATAATAATGCAAACTGTAACATTAAATGTACAAGGAATGTCATGTGGACATTGTGTGAAGGCTGTAGAAGGAAGCGTCGGTCAATTAGATGGCGTTAACCAAGTAAATGTAAAATTAGATGAAGCTTTAGTTGAAGTAGCCTTTAATGATTCCAAGGTTTCCCTTGATAAAATTAAAGAAACAATTGAAGAGCAAGGATATGATGTAGAATAAGAGTGCTTTTAAAGCACTCTCTCATTTTCATTAAATTATACCCCTTATGGGTATGAGGGAGGTAGGGAAGATTATGAGTACAGAAGCACTAGATGCAAGAAAAGTAAAAGAAGCGAGTATTCAAATTACAGGGATGACATGTGCAGCGTGTGCTACTCGAATTGAAAAAGGGTTAAATAAAATGGAGGGTGTTGAGCAAGCATCCGTCAATTTAGCACTTGAAAAGTCATCGATTAAATATGACCCTTCTAAACTAAGTGAAGCAGATTTTGAAAAGAAAATCGAAGCACTTGGCTACGGTGTTGTGAAACAAAAAGCGGAGTTTGATATTACAGGAATGACATGTGCAGCATGTGCAACGCGCATAGAAAAAGGATTAAATAAGATGGCTGGTGTTGGAACTGCAAACGTCAATTTAGCACTTGAAAAAGCAACGATTGAATTTAATCCTTCGGAAGTAACGATTGCAGACATTATTGCAAAGGTTGAAAAACTCGGTTACGGTGCACATCAAAAACAAGAGGATAAAGAACAGATAGACCACCGTGAAAAGGCGATAAAAGATCAGCAACGAAAATTTATAATATCGGCGATTTTATCATTACCTTTATTATGGACGATGGTAGGTCACTTTTCCATTACATCATTTTTATATGTACCAGACTTTTTAATGAATCCATGGATACAAATGATCTTAGCAGCACCGGTACAATTTATAATCGGGAAGCAGTTTTATGTTGGTGCCTATAAAGCACTTCGTAATGGTAGCGCAAACATGGATGTACTGGTTGCCATGGGTACTTCAGCAGCCTATTTTTATAGCGTATATCAAGCAATTGTTACAGCAGGAACACACCACGCACCGCACCTATATTTTGAAACAAGTGCAGTGCTTATTACACTGATTGTTTTAGGTAAATTATTTGAAGCAAGAGCAAAAGGCCGTTCATCTGAAGCAATCAAGAAATTAATGGGGCTTCAGGCAAAAACTGCTATTGTTGTACGTGATGGAGTTGAAAAAGAAGTACCATTAGAAGAAGTAGTAATTGGTGACACTATTTTAGTGAAGCCTGGTGAGAAAATTCCGGTTGATGGTGAAGTAATTGAAGGAACAACAGCCGTTGATGAATCCATGTTAACCGGTGAAAGCTTACCAGTAGATAAAAGTCTGAGTGACGTATTATACGGGTCAACGATTAACAAAAACGGTTTTATTAAGATGACAGCAACAAAGGTTGGTCGTGACACAGCATTAGCCCAAATTATTAAAGTAGTAGAAGATGCACAAGGTTCGAAAGCACCGATCCAACGTATGGCGGATAAAATTTCAGGAATCTTCGTTCCCATCGTAGTTGGGATTGCCATTCTTACATTCCTAGTGTGGATCATATGGGTAAGTCCGGGTGAGTTTACACCAGCATTAGAAGTATTGATTGCCATTCTTGTTATTGCTTGTCCATGTGCCCTAGGACTTGCAACACCGACTTCCATTATGGCAGGAAGTGGTCGTGCAGCAGAGTTTGGTATTTTGTTCAAAGGCGGCGAGCATTTAGAACTAACACAAGGCATTGATACGGTTGTTGTTGATAAAACAGGTACTGTTACTTATGGTAAACCTGTTTTAACAGATGTCTTATTAGCAGATGGTCAAGATGAAGAGAAATTTTTATCACTTATCGGTGCTGCTGAAAAACAATCTGAGCACCCATTAGCACAAGCGATTGTTCAAGGGATACAAGAAAAAGGTATTGAACTTGGTAATGCTCAATTCTTTGAAGCGATTCCAGGTTATGGTGTCATTGCAACAGTTTCAGGCCAAGGGATTGTGATTGGTACACGTAAGCTCATGCAGCAATACGGGATTGATATACAATCCGTTTTACCAATGATGGAAAAATTGGAGAGTGACGGTAAAACAGCAATGTTAGCTGGTATGAATGGACAATATGCAGGTTTAGTTGCTGTTGCGGATACCGTTAAAGATACATCTAAAGAAGCTGTTCGTCGCTTACATGAAATGGGCATTCATGTCATTATGATGACAGGTGATAATGAGCGTACAGCACAAGCTATTGGTAAAGAGGTAGGCGTTAATTCAGTTATTGCGGAAGTACTTCCTGAAGGCAAAGCGGAAGAAGTGAAGAAATTACAACAACAGGGTAAAAAAGTGGCAATGGTCGGTGACGGTATAAATGACGCACCAGCACTTGCGACAGCTGACATTGGAATGGCCATTGGCACGGGAACAGACGTTGCGATGGAGGCAGCAGATATTACACTTATTCGCGGTGATCTCAATAGTATTGCTGATGCAATTTTAATGAGCCGTAAAACAATGCGTAATATTAAACAAAACTTATTCTGGGCATTTGCCTATAACACAATTGGAATTCCAATTGCTGCAATAGGATTACTAGCACCATGGGTAGCGGGTGCAGCGATGGCATTTAGTTCAGTGTCAGTTGTATTAAACGCTTTACGTTTACAAAGGGTAAAATTAAAGTAAACTGCTAGCAAAAGAGTAAACCACGATTTACTAAGTTTACTCTTTTGCTCTCATACTTGGAAATGCTACTACTAGAAAAAATAGATTAATAGGATGTGAGAATGGGAATGGAAAATGAAAAAAAGGTTAAATTGGCTGTGAACGGCGGAATATCATTCGGAGCAAAATTAAATGCGAAACAACTGGTTGTCATTGCTGAGTACATGAATGATGATGATGAACTGGAGTTAACAACTTTCCAACAACTATACATTGATGTACTAGAAAGTGAAGTCGAATTCGTTAAAGAAAAATTTACGGAAGTCGGATTGTCCTGTTACCCAGTAGGGAATTTTGTGAAAAGCTTAAGAACCTGTAATTTTTGTAAAGGCGCAGAAGAAGAAGGGATGCCTATAGCGATTGAACTTAATAAGCGAATAGCAGGAAAACAAGTACCTTTTACGCTTCGCCCAGCCTATACAGGATGTCCAGTTGGATGTGGTGAACCTTTAGTTAATGATATCGGTGTAATGAAAGTAAGAGACGGATATGATTTATACATTGGTGGAAAAGCAAAAGGAAAAGATGCTAAAACTGGTACTCTATTTATGGAGCAACTTACTCCAGAACAACTTTATAAGGTTGTTGAAAAAATTATAAATATCTATACTGAACAAGGCAAGAAAAGAGAACAATTTTCTAAATTTATAACTCGCTTTGGTTTGGAAAACTTAAAACAAATAATAGCCTGAAGAAAAATGCACTCCGTTTGAGAGTGCATTTTTCTTCAGGCTACTCGATTTTCTAGGCATTTTTAGTTTTTAGTTACAATGTGTATTCATTTCATTACAAGTACGATTCTATAAACAAAATACTTATTGTACATTTTTACATGCACTATAAGCTTCAACATTCTAAAATACATTCTTTTAGCTTCTCTTGGATTGTATTACCAGTTTATTGATTTTTATATAGATAAAAATAATAAATGAAATCATAACTAGTTTGTGAATAGGAGAAGAGGAATGGACTGGAATACTTTTTGGCATGGTGGAACTTCTTTGGACCCAATGGAAATTTTTTTAAGAGTAACCATTCTTTATTTTTTAATATTGTGTATGACAAGGTTAATAGGCCCCCGTCAAGTTGGAATAGTTTCAGCTTTTAATTTTATTACACATGCGGGGATGGCTCACGTCGCAACTGCTCGAATGGTTAACCCTGAATCTTCACTTACTGCTGCACTCGTCATTATTATCGTAGCTTATTCTTTAAGCCTACTTCTTTCTTGGATTGATTTTAAATTTCCTTCTTTGGTAGGGACAAGTCCCATCTCATTAGTGAAGAATGGACAACCTATTTGGTCAAAATTAAAAAAGGCTCATATTACAATTGATGATTTGTTAGCTCAACTTCGACTTAAAAAAGTACATAACCTATCAGAAGTAGCAGAAGCGATTTTAGAGCCGATGGGAGAATTAAGTATCATAAAGAATCCTGTATCTTCTCCTATAACAAGAAGTCTGTTGAATTTTCCCCAAATACCAATGGGGATGTCAACAATTCTCATCTATGATGGAAAGGTTAAGCGAGAAGAACTGAACGCATTTGGATTTCAAGAAAAATGGTTAGAAGCTGAAATTGCCAAAAAAGGATATTCGATTCCTCAAGTGATGTTGGCAACGTTAGAATCTACAGGAAATATCTATGTGAGTGTGAAAGCAAAATGAATCAATTACTGGACTTTTTTAAGCTAACAGAAGAACTAAGCACAGCGGGGTTCGCTGTTCGAGCGGTAGTATCGGTTATATTAATATATTTTATGAGCAGATTTCTCATGAAACGGGCTGCTGGACAATTTACAGCATTTGATTTTACGTTTCTATGGATGCTGGGGGCATTAGCAGTTGCTCCTGTACTTGATGGGAAAATTTTGTTTACAACAACGATCCTCGCAACTGCAACTCTTTACTTTTGGCACTTTGCTCTTTCTTGGTTTTCCGTTCGGAATCATGCTTTTGCAGCACTTCTTACTAGAAAGCCAACCGTTTTGATTGAAAAAGGAAAAATTAATGATGTAAATATGCGTCGTTCATTTTTTAGTGCTGATGTACTGCTTTCAGAAATGAGACTATCGGATGCCCCTGATTTAACTGAAGTGGATCAAGTCATTCTGGAGACCAGCGGTCATTTGAGTGTGATAAAAAAATCGGGACACATTCCACCTACTCCAGTTGATTTTCAAATTCCTATACCTTCTGGTGGACTGCCGAGAGTTCTCGTCAATAATGGGAAAGTAATGTATAACAATTTGAAATCCCTCAATTATAAGGAAGAATGGTTACAAGAGCAACTTAATAAACAAGGGATTATAAATATAGAAGATGTGTATTTAGCAATGATTAGCCCAAACGGAGAATTCTACTATTCAGTTAAAAACAGCTAATAAAGTGAAGGGAAGAAAAATATGCTATCCGAAAAAGAAATTATGAATTATGCCTTTAAAGATATACTATTTCATGAAGAGGTATTGGCAAAGAAATATGCTGAACTTCAAAAAGAAGTTACTGATCCTCATCAAATACAGAAAAAGTTTCAGGGATTAGAAATGGCAGCCCGAACACGTTATAACGTTCTTTCACAAAAAATGAACGGATTAGGAATTGTATAAAAAGGAGAGATGCAGATATGAATATATTAGACAAGCTTCATGATATAGTTGAAACAGAAATGGAAAACCAAATGTTATATAACAAATATATGCTTCAGATTACCAATCCTGAAGTCAGACAGTTGTTTACTCAACTAAGAGACGAACATATGCATATTCCATTTCAGAAGGGTGACAACCTGATTATCTCAGACATTGAGTTCCCTTCTAATGTATATCCCTGGTTGAACCTTGAGAGTAAAGGGATAGAAGTTCGATTTGTAAAAAGTGTAAATGGAACAGTACCATTGGCTGACCTTGAAAACTTAATAGATGAGCGTACACGTCTCATTAGCTTGAGCTTTGTAGAAGCGGGTAATGGGTTTAAAAATAATGTAGAAGAGGTCTCTAGTCTCTGTCAAAAAAGTGAAATCTATTTTGTTGTGGATGCCATTCAAGGTTTAGGAGTACATGAGATTGACGTGAAGAAACTAAATATTGATTTTTTAGTTAGTGGATTTTTTAAATGGCTATTTGGACCAGATGGAATAGGGTTTATGTACTGTAGTGAAAGGGTTCTAAGTGAAATGGTTTCACCTTTTGTGAGTTGGACAAGTATGGAAGATAAATTTAATTACTCTACCTATAACTTTACCTTATCACCAACAAGTCGAAGGTTTGAAGCAGGTAATCTTAACTTTTCTGGAATCCGCGGGGTAATCAAAGGTCTTGATCTCATTGAAGAGATTGGTATTGATGTCATTCATGGTCGTGCTATGCAGCTGGCTACCCATCTTAGAGAACAAAGCAATAGAAGCCCAAAAGTAACTTGCGCTTCCAATTTTAGTAAGGACAACCAATCACAAATTGTGTTACTTCAATGTGAAAATGACGATATGTGTTTTGAAAGATTGAAGCAGCATAATATTATTGTCAATAAACGTAACGGTTTGCGTATATCACCTCATTTTTACAATACAAAAGAGGAATTGGATACATTATTAGAAATAATTTCAGAATAAAGGAGTGATCGAGTTGGACTTTTATGAAGCGGTGAAGCAGCATAAAATCATTGCAATTGTAAGGGGAGTTAATAAAGAAGATATTTTGCCATTAACAGAGAGTCTTTATAATGGTGGCATTCGATTAATCGAAGTTACGATGAACACAACTGATGCCAGTGAAATGATTTCAATGGTTAAAAGGGAATTTGGGAATAAAATTCTAGTTGGTGCAGGGACAGTGGTAGATTTAGAATCAGCGGAAAAAGCGTATGAAGCAGGGGCGGCTTATTTTATAACTCCCAATACAGATCGTGAGGTAATCGATTATGCACTTCAGAAAGGCGTGGGTATTTTACCTGGGGTTATGACGCCATCTGAAATAGTTCAAGCATACAACGCTGGTGCAAAAATGGTGAAAGTCTTTCCTACTAGCAGTCTTGGGAGTACCTATATTAAGGAACTTCAAGGGCCTTTATCTCATATTCCGATGGTGGCAGTTGGTGGTGTTACAGTTGACACAGTTGCTGATTATATAAATGCAGGAGCAGTAGGTTTTGGGATTGGTGGTAGTTTAATTGACAAGGAAGCGATACGTAAAGGGGATTTTGACTCTATTACGCAAAAAGCGGCCATGTTTTTTGAAAAGTGTAAGGGAGTCGAAGTGTAGATGAGTGAAAAACCAAGAGTTGTAACCCTAGGGGAAACCATGGCTGTCTTTCAAACTCCACAGGATGGTCGGATAGAATATACCCCCTCTCTCATAAAAACTCTCGCCGGGGCTGAATCCAATGTCGCAATTGGTCTAACCAGATTAGGTATTAAGACTAAATGGGTGAGCAGGCTAGGAATGGATCCTTTTGGAAAGTATATTCAATCCACGTTAAAGGGAGAAGATGTAGAGGTTCGTGTTTCAATCGATAAAAAAAGTCCAACAGGCATTATGTTCAAAGAGATAAATGGAGAGCAAGATCCCAATGTTTATTACTATCGTCAACACTCTGCAGCAAGTAAATGGGCTGAGAATGATATCACAGAAGAAATTTTCCAAGATGCAGAACTATTTCATTTTACCGGCATCACACCAGCACTTTCACCCGAGTCAAAAAATGCTATCTTTCAAGCAATCACATTAGCAAAGAGACAAGGACTAAAGATAAGTTTTGACCCTAATATGAGGTATAAATTATGGAGTGAGGAAGAGGCAAAAGAAACATTTCTCCAACTTGTTTGTTTATCGGATATTGTTTTACCAGGTCTGGATGAAGGGGAGTTAATTACAGGCGAAACCGATCCAGATAAAATAGCAGCAAAAATGCTAGATTTAGGTCCTTCTTGCGTTGTTTTAAAGCTTGGTGCTGAAGGGGCTGTTTCGTATACTCGTTCAAATGAGGGCCATATCTCTAAAATCTATGAAGAGGGTATAAAGGTTGAAAGAGTAATCGATTCTGTTGGAGCAGGAGATGGGTTTGCAGCTGGATTTTTATCTGCTTATCTTGAAAACCTAGAATTGAGAGAATGTCTCAAAAGGGCCAATGCAGTTGGCGCGCTAGTTACACAATATAGAGGAGATTGGGAGAACCTTGCTACAATTGAACAGTTAAACATGTATATGGCAGGAAGAACTAGCAAGTCACGTTAATGGAGGAAAGGAAGGGTATTCGATGAAGCTTACGAAGCATGTATATTTAGTAGGTAGTGGATTACAAGGAATCCATTTAACGGATGCTTATGATTGTCATGTTTATTTAATAGATGGTGGAGATGAACTAGCATTAATTGACACAGGTGCTGGAATGGGCGTTGAGCAGATCCTCCAAAATATAAAGGATGAGGGCTTTCATCTAGATAAATTAAAATATCTTCTATTAACACACGGTCATGCAGACCACTCTGGTGGAACAAAGAAACTCGTTGAAAAGACAGGAATACAGGTAATTAGCTCACAACTAACAGCCCAGTACCTAGAAAATGGTGATGAAGAGTCTATCAGTCTTTCTTTTGCAAAAAATGCCGGATTCTATCCAATAGATTATGTATATGAAGCAACACCAGTTGATCGAATTGTAAAAGAAGGAGATATAGTGACGGTTGGAAATCTTCAATTGGAAGTGATTGAAACCCCAGGCCACAGTAACGACCATCTATCATATATCATGAAAACCCCAGAAAGTACATATTTATTCGGGGGCGACCTCGTTTTCTATGAAGGCAAAGTTGCTACTCAATTTATCCCAGATTGCTCTGTTTTTGATATCGGTAAAAGTTTAATCAAGCTAAAAGATGCCAATATAGATTGTCTCCTCCCAGGGCATGACGTATTTATTCTCAAACAAGGCCAGAGCCACATAAACCGTGCAATCGATTCAATTGAGAGATTGGTCATTCCCTCAAGTATTATCTATTAGCGGTAAGGGACACAGGGACAGGTCCCTTGTCCCAGTTGGGGGCTGGCGTAGACAGCGGATGGTGGGCTATGGTCACAGTGACGCCCCAAAAATTGTCGAAGGTTGTATGCAGTGAGTAATATCAGTAGGATATGCATCAGGTGAGAAGCGCCCCATCAAATGAAAAAGAAGATGAATCTTGAACTGACCTAGCCAAATGAGACATATATAAAACACCTATCCATATTAAATTTAACACTTTTTCATTAATTTG